>CAKSSH010000023.1 GCA_934488695.1 uncultured Oscillospiraceae bacterium | reverse complement strand
AGCTTCAGAAAGCAAAAACGCAGGTCGCCGTGGTGGTGGATGAGTATGGCGGCACCTGCGGTATCGTAACCATGGAGGATATTCTGGAGGAATTGGTCGGCGAAATATGGGATGAGCATGACGAGGAGGAGGTCCTGCTGCGTCGTATTGCGCCGGATACCTATCTGGTTGACGCGACCATGGATTTTGAGGATTTTGCACAGTACTTTCAATTGAACAAACAGTCCGAGCGGGTCTCGGTCAGCGGATGGGTCATGGAGGAATGCGGCAAGGTCCCGGTACCGGGCGATTGTTTTAGTTTCGAGGGCCTGCAGGTGCTGGTAACCCGAGTGGCTAACCATTCGGTAGATGAAATCGAAGTAAAATGCACCGCTTCGGAGGAACCGAAACCGGTGGAAATGACACACTGAATATAGCATGAAAAGCGGCGGGAAAGGCTCCCGCCGCTTTTTAAATGAAAACGCTTTACTTTTAACAAAAAAATGCTATAATAAAAAGCGTAGGCGCTTTTTGTGCCGATAGGAGGATTGTGCAAACATGGAACACGTTTTGCTGATTTCAAAGGACGCTATGTGCACTCAGTATCTGCCGGTTTACGGCGGGCACTATTGGGCCGGAAAGACCCCGAATATTGATGAGCTTGCGCAAAACGGAACGGTTTTTAGGCGTCACTATACCGCAGCACCGTCTACGGCGATGGCGTTTACTGCGATGTGTACCGGAAAGTACGGTCACGAGACCGGCCGACAGGTGTACAGTCGGGTGGAAAATTATAACGATTTGGGCGGAGAGACGCTGTTTGATTTAATGGAGCAAAAGGGCTATCGGTCGCATATTATCTGGAGCGCCAGCTATACTGCCCCGCTCACAAAGTACGCCAACTGCTTCGGCCGAAACACCGTGCTCCACGATAAGCTGCTGTTTAATCAATTTGTCGGGCCGCACCTGGCGATTGCGGGGGAGCTTCAGCAAGACGACGCCGAGACCGAAAGAGTCTACGCCGAGCTGATTGATGAGCTGGATAGGATTGACCGGTCGGAGCCGGTTTTTCTGTGGGTGCATTTTCCGCACGTTTTCAGCGGACGCACCGGGTACGGGCAGGATATTGATATTTTTGACCGGTTTATCGGGGATGCGCGCAAGCGCTTTGGAGATCATATTTTTATTTCGGCCGATCACGGCAACAACAACTTTAAAAACGGCAAACCCAGTTACGGGTTTGATGTGTTTGAGAATGCTATCCGGATTCCGTTTATCGCTCCGCGTATGGAGGGGCTTGCGGAATATGACGGGCTTACCTCGAATACCGACCTGTTTGACCTGATTATGAACTTCAAAATCCCGAAGCATGATTACGTGCTCAGCGATACGGCATTTTATCAGCAGCCGAAGCGCCAGATGGCAATTATTTCGGGAGATTATAAGTTTGTGTATGATAAGGTGACACAGCGCAAGGCACTGTATGACGTTATTGAAAACCCGTCCGAGGATTTCGACTTGAGTCGAAAAGTCGTTCATGACCCGGATCGCAATAAGGCTATGGTGGTTCGGCAGATAGCTTTTTACAAGGATTGGGAGGCTGCCTATGCCGCCTTTGAAAAGCTGGATAAAATTTTCGGGCAGCTTTGGAAAAACGGGGACCCCTGGGTGAACAGGAAACTGGTTATTAAGGGTCGTATTCGTCGAATCGGCAGCAATTTAAAAGCTAAAATCAAGGTTCTTACACGGAGAAAACGGTAGAAAAGCGCGCTTCGGCGCGTTTTTTCTTTTGGCCGCTTGCAATAGAACGGCCGGTCTTGTATAATAAAGAAAAGGGAGTGAAGGCATGAAATTTATCCACTGCGCCGATTTGCACCTGGATTCTCCGCTGGAAACCAATTTGTCGCGTGATAAGGCCACTCGGCGGCGCCGGGAGTTGATTGCCGCGTTTGAGCAGATGAGCGCTTTTGCCAGAGACAAGGGTGTTCGTGCTGTGCTGGTGGCCGGCGATTTGTTTGATCGAAATAAGGTTACCCTTCGGAGCATACAGAGTGTTTCCGACATCATTGCCGCTGTTCCGGAGGTGGATTTTTTGGTGTTGAGCGGGAATCATGACAGTGAAAATCCGTTTTTGCGGCTGGAGACCCTGCCGGACAACCTGCATTTTTTCGGAGAAAACTGGACCTATTATTCCTATGATGACACGACAATCGGCGGCATTTCGCTTTGCAGCCGGAACCGGAATATTATTTACAGCAGTCTTTCGTTCCCGCCCTCGACCTATAATATTGCTGTAATGCACGGAGACATTGCTTCGGAAATTCACTTAAACGAGCTGCGGGGCAAAAATATTGATTACCTGGCGCTGGGTCATCTGCATGAGCGACAGGAGGGGAGCATAGATGCCCGCGGCAGCTTTGCTTACAGCGGCTGTCTGGAGGGCCGTGGATTTGATGAAAGCGGCGTCAAAGGATTTTATTTGATTGATACTGATCGAAATTCCCGCGAATTTATCACGGGACTTACCACCCGAACGATGTACACGATCTCGGTGGATATCACCGAAAAAAACAGTTATGCGCAGCTGCGGGATGCGGTCGAGGCAGCGCTTTCGGCGCAGCAGGTCCGCCCGGAGGACATGGCGAAGATTATTCTGACCGGCAGTTATTCGCTTGACGCAAATAAAGATCTGCTTCAGCTGCAGGCATTTTTGGATGGCCGATTGTATTTTGCAAAGCTTTCGGACCGCTCTCATCTTCAGATTCGTGCTGAGGACTATCAAAATGATGTATCCCTCAAGGGCGCGTTGGTGCGGGCGGTAGAGCAAAGCAGTCTTGCGCCGCAGGAAAAAGAACAGGTGATTCTGTGCGGCTTGCGGGCCATTCTCGGAGAGGAGTTTTAACGTGAAACTGATTGATTGCCGCGTATATGGATTCGGGGTGCTCTCAGATTATCATCAGTCCTTTCAGGAGGATGTTACCACGCTGCTGGCGCCGAATGGATTTGGTAAAAGCACCTTGTCCGCTTTTTTGTGCGCCATGTTTTACGGGCTTCCGACCGCGCGGAAGGGCAGCGATATTGAAGGCAGTCTGCGAAAACGTTATATGCCATGGCACGGGGAACGTTTCGGCGGAGAGCTGACCTTTTCGGTCGGGAGTCGGCGTTATCGCGTGCAGCGTTTTTTTGACCCGACAACCGAAACACGGGATCGTTTTTTACTTTTGGATGCCGATACCGGGATGGAAAGCTCGGACTATCCGAAAGAGCTTGGGCAAGCGCTGTTCGGGGTTGATGAGGCGGGCTTTGTTCGCATTTGCTTTGATGCGGCCGCTCAGTTAGGTCCGTTGCCGGAAAGTATTGGCCAGCGGCTCGGGGATCCGGCAAAGAGGGAAGTGCATGCGGCGGATTTGGCTCGAAAAAGGTTAGAGGATGCACTGCGTGCCCTAAACGGCCGGAACGGGAAAATCGAAAAAGCGGCGGCTGAAATTCGGGAAGCCAAAAATGAAATGGAGCGTTGCCGGCAAAATATTGATGAACAAAAACGCCTTTGCGCGCAGCTGCAGCAATGTTCCGAGGCTATCGACGACCTTGAACAAAAAAAGCGGATGCTGACGGGGCGTATGGCAGCAGCCGGCGCGCAGGAGGCCGACCACCTGCGCCGGGAGCAACGCCGGAAGCGGCAGCAGCAGATACAGGAGCTGCAGGAAAAACTCGCCGCGGTTTTAAAACGTCTCGGCGGACGGGCGCCGACGCAGGATGCTTTGGCTGCGCTGCAAAAGGATATGGAGGAATACCGCCGCGTTTGTGAACATCACGCTTTTTTAATGCAAAGTCTCAACCGGGAGGACAATCGGCGGATTTTGGCCGATTTTCTGGAAAACCCCTTGTCCGAAGAGCAACAAATCAGCTTGCGGGATGAAAAAAGCCGCTTGCAAATGTTGCGCGCGCAGCTTTCGGAGAATGAACGACAGTGTGCTCAGCTGCGTGCACAGGACCCCGCGGCAGATACACAGACGCTGCAGGATATACAGCAGCTGCGTGAGCGGGTGCAAAGAGCGGCTGAGCAAAAAAAGCCGGGGCGATCGGTCTTGGCCGTGCTGATAATTGTTGCAGTGTTGCTGCTTGGTGCCGGAGCGGCAGGCATGTTTCTTTTTAAGACGGCAGGGATTTGTCTTTTGTCACTGGGCATTGTGACGGCTGTATCGGCAGGGATTTGCGCTGTATGTCGCCGCCGGAAATATAAGCAGGGGCAGCAGCAGCGCCAGGCGCTTGCGGCAGAACTTGCGCACTGTAATGTTTCGCCATCCGATTTTAGGGCAGCCCTTGAGGCTTTGTCGCAAAAAGCCGCGCAACGGCAGCAGCTTTATAGTCTGTGCCGGCGGGGAGAGGAGCTTGCGCGACAGGAGGAGGCCTGCCTTCAGCAGCTGCAGACGATTATGCAGCCGTACGGTATATCGGCTTCCGCGCCAATACAGGAGACGTTGGAGCAGCTGCAATTGCAGTATACCCGCTATACACAGGAGCTATTGCCGCAATATGAGCAGGCTCGGGTCTTAATGCAGCAGCAACAGCAGCTGAAAAAACGGCTGACTGAGGCACTGGCCCCTTTAGGCCAGTCTCCGACGGAGGAGGATCTTGCGGATACGGTGCATCGCATCGGACAGGACACCGCCGAGGCTTTGGCCTTGCAGAGTCGTTTGGCGCCTTTGCTTTTGGAAGATGAGACAGAAGCCGTCGAGGAAAGAAAAAATTCGGCATTGTTGAGTGCGGCAGACCGGGAAGAGCCGGTAGACGTCCCGGAGGTTTCCGTGCAGGAACTGCAAGCAGCACTGGAGGAATGTCAGGAAAAGCAGCAGCAGCTGACGGAGCAGCAGGAACGCTTGCGACAGCAGATTCGACAGCTGGATGACCCGCAGGCAGCGTATAACGAGGCGGCTCGGACAGAGCAGGACGCCACGGAGACACTTGAATGCTGTCGGGAGCGGGCGCAGATCCTGTCTCGGACACAGGAGTTTTTGGGACAGATTCGGGACCGATTGGCTCGGCAGTATACCGCCGGTCTTTGCAGTGCCATGGAGCGCTATCGCGCCGCTTTCGGAGAAGATTTTTCAGCAGAGCTTGTCGTAGACGAGAAGCTCTCGCCCTACTTTTTAGAGCAGGGGGTCGGCCGCCATGCCGCCGCTCTGTCCAGCGGTTGGCAGGAGGCAATGGACCTTTGCTTGCGCGCGGCGCTCGTTGAAGCGGTCTTCGGCGGTGAAAAACCGTTTTTACTGCTGGATGATCCCTTTGTTCATATGGATAGCGGTAATTTTAAGAAAGCCGCAAAGCTTTTGAAAATACTTTCGGAAAAGTTGCAGATCGTATATTTGACCTGCCATCCCAGCCGGCAGATCGATTTGGAATAACACCGCAATCAGGCTTTAAAAATCCTGTTATTTGTCTTGCACGGCCGAAAATTGGCGGCCGGGGGCAATGAGCGCACCGTCGCAGCGATAACTCGCTGCGACGGTGCATTCGTTGTTTGTGCAATTTTGTTTTTTGCGCGTTTTATTTTTCTGCTCCCGGTTGACAATCGCGTCCGGTGAATGTTATAATAAACAAACATGCGGGTATGGCGGAATTGGCAGACGCGCCAGACTTAGGATCTGGTGGGCAACCGTGCAGGTTCGACCCCTGTTACCCGCACCATCGCTCAAAGCCTTTGTTTATGCGGCTTTGGGCGTTTTTTGCCCAATTTTTTTGCTGAGATTACTTGTCACGAACAAAAAAACAGGCGCGCAACATAAAGCTGTGCGTCTGCCGAGTATGCTATAGCTAATAAAAGCAATAATTTCAAAATTTAATTCAACATAAAAACGGAGAAACAAACGGCAGTCCTTTTACAGTTGTTTGTTTCTCCGTGCTCTTTAGTTTTGCAGAATATATTTATTTCATTCAGCAATTTTTTTACCGATAGACAGCGCCGCAGTAACCGGCGTTCCTTAAAAAAGCAGGGTGCCTTGATTGTATTGCCTATGCTTTAAAATAATCACATATCATATTCTCCCACGGAATTTCAGGCAAAGTGTTTTGCGTTATGCGCTCGTGAATATGCTGCATAAGCGGATATTCGGATATTTTACTGCCGAAATATCTACCCAGCAATTCAATAATCGCAACCGATTCAAGCGTAACGCCCGCCAGCATTTCGCGCGCAGCGGTAAATTCCGTGCCCGAGCCGAGTATTACCCCAAGTCTTCTCGTCCTGCCGCCGAATACCGTTACATAAAGATCTCCCACACCGAACATAAGGGCATTATCCTGCCCGCCGAGCAGTTTGATTACAGCGCGCATTTCGCGTGCCGCCTCATAAAAAAGCCCTGCCTGCGCATTGTATTTTTCAGGGAGTGACGGGTCGTTTTTAGTATACGTGCCTATTGCAAGGCTTACCGCCATGGCATAGGCGTTTTTCAGCGCTACGGCGGTTTCAATTCCCGCTATATCGTCTGTTACGGAAATATGGTAATATTCCGTTTTCATAGCAGCGCGCAGCTCGCTTAATATTTCCTTATTCTTACCGCAAAACGCAACCTCGGTATGTATTCTGTCGGCAAGCTCAAAGCTTATGCACGGTCCGCCCACGGCATTGAAAGACACATCGGGTCTGAGCGTTGAAAACCACACCGGGAAAGGAGAAAGCGAGCCGTCGGCATTTTCGTGCAAGCCCTTTGTGATTGCAAGCACCCTCTGCCCGCTTTTAAGGTGCGGAATTACGTTTTCGGCAAACCAATCCACCCCAAAGCTTGAAACGCCGCAGATTAAAATATCGCACGCGGGGATATTCCCCTTAATTTCCGCAAACTGCTTGAAAGAAATATCACCCTTAAACTCGCGCTTTAAGGTTTTGTGGTAACCGCTCTCCTTCAGCCCGTCAATTATCTCCGTATCAAGCGGAGTTCCGACCAATATTACCGAATGTCCGTTATCAAGTGCGGGAACAGCCATTGCAGAGCCCATCATACCCGAGCCTATAATCATAATTTTCATTTAAATCCCACGCTTTCCCAAGGATGATTTTTTATATGTTTTATGATAGCATAAAAACAAGATAAGTCAATGCTTGTTTGAAATGTTGACAATCGAACATTGGGTCAAAAGCGGGGAAAACAAAGTGTTAAGTGAACGGCAAGAAAAAATTTTGCAAATATTAAAAGAAAAACACAGGGCTTCTGTAGTTTTTCTTTCAAAAACATTGTTTGTAAGCGAAATGACTGTGCGGCGCGACTTAAAAGCGTTGGAAGTATCGGGATACATTGAGCGTTATAACGGCGGCGCCGTTTACAGCGAAGATGAAATTCGCCTGCCGCTGTACTGCCGTGACAAGCTGCACAATAGGGAAAAAAGTTTTTGGCAGAATGTGTAAAAAAATATCTTGCAGACGGTATGACCGTTTATATTGACAGCTCTTCAACCTGCAATTACATCGTGCCGCTTCTTTCCGGGTATAAATCCGTCAGGTTAGTAACAAATTCCGTAAACAGTCTGCTGAAAGCTGCGGAATATCAAATCAAAGCCTTGCTCATAGGCGGCGAGTATAACCCGCTTGATATGTGTACCGTCGGGTTTAAAGCGATAGACTTTTTACAAGATATAAATATGGATATCGGGTTTTTTCAAGCGCAGGCTTTTTAACAGAAAAAGGGATTGTAACCGATTGGGACAAAGAACAAACTGCCGTAAGAAAAGCCGCATTAAAAAACACAACCAAAAAAATTACAGTCAGATAAAGCCAAATTGTTATATACATAGCGCTCGGCAAAGCCCTGCCGCGGTTACTTCCCCGCAAGCGCCAAAAACTTTTTATCCGACTGTATAGCCTGCGTAATAAATTCGCCGTCACGAAAAAGCGCATATGTTGTTACGGGCGCAGGTGCGTTTTGCGCCGCCTCTTTACTTGTAATATGAATTACACTAAGCGGAATACCGCGCTCCTTTGCAGTTTCCTCTATGCGCGGCACCCAGTAATATGTAAAGGGGCATTGGTCGGTGTAATACAGAGTAAAGCCGTTCCCCTCGGTTTTCGGATGCTTTGCGCACGCCTTGAATTTCGGCGGCTCGGCGTTCTGCACAAGCGGCAGATACATAAGTGTAATTCCTACGTCTGTTGTATCTGCAACGGTAAATCCTTTATGCTCCATATATTTCGGGTCTGATAGAAATTCCTTTTTCCTGCCGTCTGACGAAAGTATGCAAACGCCCTTTTTACCCTGCTCCTTTGCGTCTTTTATGCATTCCGAGAGTAAATCGCTTGAATATCCGTGCCCTTTAAGCGAGCCCGATACCCATAAGCAATTTATATAAATGTAACCGTCGGCAATTATCGGTACCCACGCGTTCTCCGCCGGGATATACTCAATAAAGCATTTACCGCGCTCTGTGCTTCGGTAAAATACCAGCCCCTCGGCAAAACGTGCTTTAAGCCATTCTTTTTTTGCAATGCTCTGCTTGCCCGACATAGCGCAGCAAATATGCTCCTTATCAATATTTTCCGCTGTTATTCTTATATATCCCATTATATAATCCCCCGCCGTTATGTTATTCAAATTTCTTGTTTATTCTAATATAGTACTGTTTTTGTATATTGTTAAGTTTCTTAAGACCGCATTAAAACTCAAAATTCTTTTCTTGACATAAGAGGGCTATAATTAAATAATAATATTTATATGGGTTCTGCAAAGCAGAATGTCACAGGGGTAGGATAGAAGTTCGGGGTTTAGAGTAAAATTAGTCAATAGAAACCTTTGAGCAAATGAGCAATTCGTATTGGAAAATAGAATAATAAAGCATTATGTTTTGCTGTTCAAAACAGCCCTTTTTCTGTAATTTTGCGGAGACACTGATTTGTTTTGCCGAAAAAGCTTAGAAAAATACCGGGCATCGGATATTCCAACGGAACTTGAAATTTCCGAAACGGAAAGATTGGTTGACTTCAGTAGTGTACAAGCTCTTTCAATTCGATATCGAATAATCAATTGTTGTGGGGACATGCCGGTTTCTTTTTTGAATAATCTGCTGAAGTATTCTGTAGATAGGTTTAATGAGTCCGCAATAAAACCGACACTGATTTTCTTGTCATAGTGAAAGCGGATGTAGTTTTCCGCTTCACGTATATATAAATTTTTTGATAGGTAATTGATTTCATGCGTTTCCTGCATATCCTCTATATCTGAAACAGATATTTTTTTGGCCTTTGCAGTGGATAAATCTTCCTTTTGGAAGAGTGTTGAAAAAAAATAATACAGCTTGGAAATCGTATTGGTTTTGTAATACATATTCAAATCTTCAGCTGTGTCAATAATATCATCAATTGCCTTATCGGTTTCGCTGGGATTGGGACAAGTATAAACAGGATTTTTGCGTGTTATTCCGAGACTTTTAAGATACAATTCGGCTTGTGAGCCATATACGCCTACCCACAGAATACTCCAAAGCTCTCCGTCATTTACCTTGTAATAGATTTTCTCGTTCGGAAACATGCAGAGAAGCTTTCCCGGGGATAAGTCTACGCAAGTGCCGCCAAGAGAAAGGATCGCATTGCCGTCCTTTATATACACAAGCAGATAGTGATCTCTTACCTGTGGTCCGTAGCTGTGATTGCTTGTGGCAACCCTTCTGCCGCAGTAGTACATATTAAGCTCTGTTGGGATAACATGCGTGAATTTTTTTTCTAAGTAATCCATGTTTTTCACCTTCCAGCATTATCATAGTGCAATGTGTCAAATTTGTCAACTTTTTTGTCATGTTTATTTATTGTTTGTTTTTTGGACAATGTAGTAGAATAAACATGGATATTTAAAGGAAAGGAGTATGGCCTTTGCAAATGGATAACAACGGTTTTGGCAATGAGTGTAACAATGTCGTAAAACAGGATTTGGAACATGCAGATTGTGATCTTGATTGAACGGATCATCGCAATAGAGAAGGATATGTATGGGAATTATAGGAGGAATGCTCATTATGGATAACAACTATTCGGCTAAGTGGAAAAAACGAGGCGACAGAACCGGTATGCTCAGAAACGCATTGTTAAAATCCATGGGTTATACAGACGCGGATATTGAAAAGCCCATTATTGGAATCATTAATACATGGGCAGAAACAAATCCGGGACATGTGCATTTCCGCCAGCTTGCAGAGGCAGTGAAACGCGGTGTGTGGGCGGCGGGCGGCTTTCCTCTTGAAGTAAACACAATGTCAATATGTGAAGTTTTCTTCGATATATCGAGCCTTGTATATAGAAATTTGTTGTCAATCACAACTGAGGAACTCATAGAGAGGCATCCGTTTGATGGGGTGGTTCTTATCGGTGGATGTGATAAAAATGTTCCCGCTCAGCTTATGGCTGCTGTTTCTGCAAACAAGCCTACAATTTATCTTCCCGGCGGCGCTATGTTGCCTGGCAGTTACAAGGGAAAAACACTGGCTTGCGGAACGGACAGCTTTTATCTGTATAATGACTATACATCTGGGAAGATATCACTTGATGAAATGACAAAACATGAGGGCTGCTTGTATGGCAGTGCCGGTGCCTGCCCGATAATGGGAACAGCGAATACATGTCAAACGGTAACAGAAGCACTTGGTATAGCTTTGCCAAACTCAGCTTCGTGTCTCGGTGTATCGGCCGAAAAACTGCGTATGAGTGAAGAAACCGGCCGTAAGGCAGTTGAACTTGTCAAGAAAGACATCAAGTGTCTTGACATTATTAACGAGAAGTCGATTGAAAACGCCATTCGTGTATTAATGGCAACTGGTGGTTCAACGAATTTGATCATCCACCTCATTGCCATAGCGAGAAGGGCCAATATCAGTCTTAAGCTTGACGATTTTGAGAGAATCAGCAAGGAGACCCCAGTGCTTGTGAATGTGAAGCCACACGGAACCGAAAATGTCGGCATAGGTTTTCACAATGCTGGCGGTGTGGCGTCGCTTATGAAGGAAATGGAGAGTATGCTTAACGGTGATTGTCTGACGGTAAGCGGAAAGACGGTAGCAGAAAATCTCCAGGATGTAGATATGCCGTATGATAAAAAAGTGATTAGACCTCTTGATGATCCTATTGAAGATAAGGGTGGAATTGCAGTCCTCTACGGGAATCTTGCTCCTAAAGGAGCCGTAATAAAACGCAGTGCGGCAAGCGCCAATTTACTGAATCACCGAGGTCCTGCGAAAGTTTTTGATAATCTGGAAGAGTGCCAGAAATATCTGCTCAATGATAATTCCGACATAACGCCTGATACGGTCATTGTATTGCGCGGTTATGGCCCAAAGGGAGCACCGGGTATGCCGGAAAACGGAAATTTTATGCCATTGCCCCCGAAGTTTAATAAAATGGGCATTAATGACTTTGTGCGTATCACCGATGCCAGAATGTCAGGCGGTTGCTTTGGTACGCAGGTGTTGCATGTAGCGCCTGAAAGTGCCATCGGTGGTCCTCTCGCTGCAGTAGAGGACGGAGATATCATCCACCTTGATGTTGATCACAACCTCATAGAACTCGAAGTACCAGATAAAGAGATAGAGGCGAGACTGAAACGGGTTGCGCCCAAAGAACATGCTGACATAAAACGTGGTTTTGTGCGAAACTTCATTGATAATGTAACCCAGGCGGACGAAGGCTGTGACCTTACATATATGCAGTATAGAGATTAGGAGGAATTTTGATGACAGAAATTAAAGGAATATGCCCAATAATTGCAGCACCTTTTCATGAATCCGGTGAGGTTGATTACAAGAGTCTTGAGAATCTTGTGAAAACACTGGTTAAAGGCGGCTGCGGGGCAGTAACACTGTTCGGAATAGCGGGCGAGTATTATAAACTCAGTGATGCTGAACGTGAAAAGATGGCACGCGTTACGGTTAAGGCTGCAAAAGAGGTCGGCGGAAAGACCATTATATCCGTTACGGATCATTCAACTGAAGTAGCTGTATCTCGTGCAAAGCAGTTTGAGGCACTTGGCGCGGATTGCCTTATGCTGCTACCGCCATTTTTCTTGAAACCCGGTGCAAGGTATTTGTATGAGCATATGAAGGCAATTGCAAACGCAGTAAAAATT
This sequence comes from uncultured Oscillospiraceae bacterium, assembly GCA_934488695.1. Classification (GTDB taxonomy): domain Bacteria; phylum Bacillota; class Clostridia; order Oscillospirales; family Ruminococcaceae; genus SIG578. The sequence continues at coordinate 12,874 of CAKSSH010000023.1, read as the reverse complement.
CCGATTATGGCGCAATATGCCCCGGAGCAGACCGGTGTTGCGATTTCGCCGGAAACATTTTGCCGGCTTGAAAGAGAGTGCCCGAATATGATCTACTATAAAATTGAGTGTAAGCCGGCCGGTCCTTATGTAACAAATCTTATGAAACTCACGGACGGAAAAATGAAGATATTTGTTGGTAATGCAGGTTTTCAATTGATAGAGTGCATGGACCGAGGAGTCGTGGGCGCCATGCCGGGATGCTCCATGTATGATGTCTATTTGGATATATATCACAGCTATGTCGGCGGTGACCGTGAAAAGGCAATTGACCTTCACAACAAGCTTTTACCTATGCTGAACCATATAAGACAAAATGTTGAGCAGATTATCTCTTTTGAAAAAAGAATTCTCAAAAGAAGAGGCATAATAGCATGCGATTATTGCCGTAAGCCATCATATGATACTGACGAGTACTTTGACAGGCTGTTTGATGAGTTTTACGATGAAATGGCCGCGAGATACGGATGGAAAAAAGAGAATTAAGTTCCGAAAAGAGGAGAATGTTGTTATGAATTTCAAACATTAGGGCATACCTGCAAATGACCATGATAGGAAGGAAATCACGGCTATGAATTTTGATTTTGAAGGCGTAAATGCGAATTCTTATAATAGAGTTGTCGGTGAAACGGATGATGCCGGAAGAATACAGCGGGCGATTGACGATAATCCCAATGACGTAGTTGTGTTTCCCGAGGGCGTTTATGAAATAGGAAAAACCATAAACATTAAAAGGGATGTGATAGAATGAGTGGCAATAAAATTGCTTTTGTAACTGGTGGTGGAACTGGTATTGGAAGTGGAATTGCAATTCAGTTTGCAAAGGCTGGATACGATGTGGCAATCTCCTATTACGGTAGCGCAGACGGTGCAGCCCAAACGGTTAAGAATATCGAAATGTGCGGGCAAAAAGGACTGGCAATCAGCGCTGATGTAAGCAAAATCAATGATATAGATTTCATGTTTGACGAGGTTCTGTCACGCTTTGGTAGGCTCGATGTTTTTGTAAACAATGCTGGCATAACCGAAAAATCCGATTTCTTGAACACTACACCGGAATTGTTTGATAAAATATGTGCAGTGGACTACCGCGGTGCATTTTTCTGTATTCAAAAGGCTGGCAGAATAATGGCGGATATGCATATACATGGAAACATCATCTTAATCTCATCCAATAATGTAACCGCCCATTTTGCCGATGTAGCTGTGTATGCATCGGCAAAGGCTGCGGCTGAAAAAATGTCTCGTCATGCAGCTATAGAGCTTGCTAAATATGGAATAAGAGTGAATGCAATTGCTCCTGGTTGGACGGATACAGGAGCTGCAAGATTGGCAGCAAAAGATGAAACTTATTATAAAATTCCTTTGAAAAAGTGGGCAACAGTTGAAGAAATAGCGAAGATTGCGGTCTTTTTGGGATCGGATGCAGCGGCATCGATAACGGGTGCTACAATTCTTGCGGATAATGGGGCTTGCCTTGTTTCGGATAAGAGAGAGAGGTATGGATATTAATATGAGGATAACATGGCTTGGGCAGGCGGGACTTCTTTTCGAAACAGAGACGATAAAAATAATGGTTGATCCGTATTTTTCAAATATATGTGAGAAATACAATCCTGACCTCAGTCGAAGAATCCCTGTACGGAAAGAGTTTTTGGAAATCAGGCCGAATGTTCTCGTATTGACGCATAACCATCTCGATCATACTGACCCAGAGACATTGCCGTTCTTCATCAATGGCACGACAAAGGTTAAAGTCCTTTTATCGGAAAATGCACATGAATCCGTTAAGGCGCTTGGGGGAAGAACCAATGATTATATCATTTTCAAGGATGGTACAGAGTGGACGGAAAAGGGGGTTCGTTTTACCGGGGTGAAGGCGTATCATTCCGAAAATACGGCTTTTGGTGTGTTGATTGAAAGTGAGGGACGCAAATACTATGTGACCGGAGACACCTTGTACAATGCGGATATTTTTAAATCACTGCCCGAGGATATGTATGCAGTATTTCTTCCGGTAAACGGCTTTGGGAACAATATGAACATGACAGATGCGGCAAGATTTGCCAGTGCTTGTGGGGCTAAATACGCAGTTCCATTGCATTTCGGCATGTTCGATTCGATTGATCCTAATTGTTTTGCTGCAAAAAACAAAGTTATACCAACAGTATATAAAGAAATTGTTTTTGGTGAGTGATAAATCATGGAAAATGCTGTTATAAAGGCAATTGAGGACAAAAAAATTATTGCTATAGTAAGAGGGGTGCATTCAAAAAAACTGATTCCTCTTGCTAAGGCGATGTACGATGGCGGCATACGGCTGCTTGAGGTTACATATAGTGCGGATAAAAGCATAAGTGATATTGAAACTGCCAACAATATAGATTTACTGAAAAAGCATTTTGGAAAGGAAATGCATATTGGTGCTGGCACGGTTCTGACAATGGCTCAGCTTGAACTTACCAAGCAAGCCGGGGGTGAGTTTATCATATCGCCGGATACGGTTCCGGAGCTGATAAAAGCAACGAAAGAATTGCAAATGATTTCAATACCTGGTGCGATGACCCCGAGTGAAATTTCTCTTGCTCATAAAAGTGGAGCTGATTTTGTGAAAATTTTTCCTATCGTAAGTCTTGGCCCTGAATATGTAAAGGCGATTAGAGCACCATTGTCCAATATAAAACTTCTTGCTGTGGGCGGCGTCGATGTTTCTAACATGGTGAGTTACCTCCGTGCGGGAGTTTGTGGTTTCGGTATTGGCGGCAATATTGTAGACAAAAAGCTTTTGGAAAATAACGATTTTAATGGGTTAACTGCTCTTGCCAAGAAATATGTTTCAGTAGTTAAGGAATGTTGATATGAAGAGTTATATTACAATTGATGGCGGAACTACCAACACAAGGCTGCGCCTAATGAAGAATGCTACTGTAATAGAAACTATAAAGCTGCCTATAGGAGCAAAAGCAGGAATTGATAATCATAAATTTTTAATTTTGGAAATAAAAAAAGCAATTTCTGATTTAGGCAAGCATAGGGGGATTGAAAGAATTCTTGCTTCTGGCATGATAACATCAGAACTTGGTTTGTACAATCTTCCGCATATAGCAGCACCGGCCGGAATTAAGGAGCTTCATAACGCGATCTGTGAGGTTACCCTTGACAGCATATCTCCGATACCGTTTGCTTTTGTTCCAGGCGTAAAAGTTTCGGACGGTACATTAGAAGGAACTGATATGATGCGCGGGGAGGAAACGGAAATTGTTGGATTGAAAGATTACGGTTCTAATGACTGCCTCTATGTATTGCCGGGGTCACATTCCAAAATAATACAGGTTGATTCTAATGGTAGAATATGCGATTTTCACACGATGCTTACAGGAGAGATGATATCTGCTCTGGCTTGTAATACTATTCTTAAAAATTCTGTCTCACTGGAGCAGGATCAGCTGGATGATGTCTCTTTGCTCGATGGATATAATTTCTGTAAAACTTTTGGCATGAACGAGGCTCTGTTTAAGACTCGTGTTCTTAAAAATATATTTCAAGCGACAGATAAACAAGCGTATAGTTTCTTCCTTGGAGTTGTTTTGCAGCCTGAGATCAAACGAATTACCGACAATACGCTTAATAAGGTCGTTATAGGCGGAAGAACGCAAATTAAAAATGCTATGTATGAATTGTTAAAGCAGATTTGTGATAAGGAAATAATTCTTGTTCCGGATGAAAGGGCGAGCATTGCTACAGCTCTTGGTATGGTAAAGATATATGAGTTTGGGGAGATGTCAAAGAATTGCCGTCTGTGCAGCAGCTCTTATTGATGAAGCTTATCGGAAATACTGCTGAAACAGTTATTAGAAAGTGCCTGACTCCTCCGTAAAAAACGCGGTGGAGTCAGGCACTTTTTGATGTTGATTTGCATTTCGGGCCGAAGCCGACAAAGAGGCGCAGCGGCCAAAATAACTTTTTCGCCTGTATTTTGAGATCGTTTTTGCTTTATGCTTTTTCAAACATATCCGCAAGTTTTCTTGCGGCACGTTGTAAGTCCAAAATCCCGTCAAATATATTATCGGCATTAAAATCTTTTAAATACCTGTCCGCCTCAAGCGTAAACCAGCCCTTGTAGTCAATATCCTTCAAGGCCTTTACGATAGGCGCAAAATCAATGGACATTGAAAACGGAATCTGGTGGGAATCGTGCCATCGATCGTTATCGTGAATATGAAGCGCCTGCAAGCGGTTTCCGAGGGCGTGGATCATCGGGACAGCACCCGATCCCGAGCCCCTCATTTCGGCATGGCCGATGTCAAGGCAGGCGACCAAATAATCGTCCTTTACCGTATCAATATGCTCGACAAAGCTTTCGGATGTGGCGCAGGCGGCAAACGACGATTCGTCCTTCTCTTTGTTCCAGTTCCACATATTCTCGGTGGCGATCTTAACCTTTTGTTCTTTTGCAAAAGGAAGAAGCTCCAAGAACATTTCGGCATTTTCCTGCGCGGATTTATTGTTGTCTGGGTGGATGACGCAAAGGCTGCCGCCCGCCTCGGCGGTACATTCTATTGCGCGCTTGAAATAGGAACGTATCTCCGGGCAAGAGGAGGGAAACGGCGCGTGCGACTGGTTGCAGACAATACCGTTATCCAGACCGATTTTTTTGAGCTTGCGTGCAAACGCAAGGTATTGATTTCCTGTGAGCGGATGATTGTTTTCAAACAGCGAACCGGTTTCCCAATCATATTTGCACATGGCAAACATAGAAAAATCCCATGCGTCAAAGCCTGCTTTTGCCACATACTCCACTGCTTTTTCCTCGCCTATAACCGGAGCAATATCTCCTATCAGCGTTGAAATTTTCATGAAACCATCCCTTTCCTTGCTGCCTTTTGTGCATAGAACAGCACAGCTTTAGGAACATTTTAATATAAAACAAGTTATTCGTCAATATTTTTAAATAGCCGGTTTGGCGGGAGCCGGCCGACCGGGGAAGTTTTTTCCCTTTACATTTTGAGGGGAGTATGATATGATTAATAAGAGTATCGCCCCAAATCGCTTCCCGGATATTGCTATGCAGCGTGGCAAAAATGCCCTTTATGCTCAGTTCGAGCGGGACTGCAAAGGCACCGGCAGGGGGGAGATCCATTCGTCGCGCCTTAAAATTTTCGCACCGTTGTCGGGCGGTAAATGCGTTAAAGCGACACGATGAGAGGGGAATTTAATTGGTTTTGTTGCGCACTGCATTTTTAGGGCTTGCTTTTTTGGGGTATTTTTTGTTTTTTAATAAAAAAGGGCTGGATATTGCCCTGGCGCCTATCGTGGTGCTGTCTGCCATCGGGTCTGTAATTTTTTTCGCGGGGCTTTTGAATATCATGCCCTTGACCGCTTATTTGATTGTGATTGCCGGGATCGTTTTGTTTTTCTGCGCAAAACCGTGGCAGAGAACGGAAAAGAGCGATTTGAGGAGAACGGCGGTGATTCTCGGCATTTATGCCTTATTCGGCCTGTTTCTTGCCCTGCGGCTTTATCGGCAGATTCCGATTGAGTATGACTGCTTCAGCCATTGGCTTACCGTGGTCAAAGAGATGATTCGCAATGACCGTATGCCCAATTTTCAATCTGCGACCGTTATGTTCCAGGGATATCCTACCGGGAGCGCCGGTTTTATCTACTTCATATGTAAGATTATCGGCAAATCGAGGGATGACCTGATCGTTTTTTCGCAGGCGGTTTTAATAATCAGCGCCGTTATTGCGCCCTTAGCCTTTATCCGAAAATTCAATGTTTCCTCAGCACTTGTGTTTATCGGATGGGCGCTGTTTTGTTTGGTGGCCAACATTCTAATTAACGAGCTTCTGGTGGATACGCTGGTGTCTGTCCTGTCGCTTGCGGCAATTGCGGTTGTTTTACGTTATCGGGACATGCCCCGGAAAGCGGGCTTGTGCTGTTTGCCGATTCAGATTTTTTTGATTACCGTTAAAAATAGCGGTATTTTGATGGTTTTTATCAACTGTATTTTTCTGTTTTTAATCCTGTGGTATACAAATCGAGGCCGGAAAAAGACGGGTGAATGCTTTAAAGCGGCCGGTATCAATGCCTTTTTCCCGTTTGCGACTTATTATCTTTGGCTGCAGCATGTCAAGTATGTTTTTCCGCAGGGAATGGTTGCCAAGCATACCGCTTCGGTGGAAAATTACACCGGTGTTCTGGGTGAAAAAACCGCAGAGCAGATTTCCGGTATTCTGAACGCCTTTTTCAAACGCTTTTTTTCCTGGAATAATGCATGGCTCTATCTGGCGGTTTTTTTCTTGATTCTGTGCGTTTGTTTTTTGTATCGTCGCAAGGCTTCAAACGGCGATTCGGTGTTCCGCGAGGCGCTGATTTTCGTTGCAGTCCTTTTGGCATATTTCGGCTTTATGGCGGTTCTAAGCGTGATGTATCTTGTATCGATGCCTTACGACGAGGCTATTATTCTGGCATCCTACGAACGATATGAGTACACCGTTCTTATCGTTCTTGTCGGCTGTATTGTTTTGTACACACTGTGCACGCTGCAAACAGAACGTCCCAAAGCTGTTGCAACCTATGCCGGTCGGATACTGCTTGTCTTGTTGGCTGCGGTTATTTTTGCCACAAAAGCGCCGAACGTCAAAAGACTGTTTGTTAAAGAAAATCATTATGAACAGACAGACCGGTACTGTCTGGAGCAAATCAAGGCGCGGTATCAGCTGCCGGAGGGGGGATCCTATATTGTGGTCGGTGACAGCGTCGCCGACGATAAAGACTATCATTATTTTTTGTCTAAATATGTGTTTTGGACAAACAACGTGGTGGCCTGTACACCCGAAAATTTCAAACAGGAGCTCGGCCGACATCAATATTTGGTTCTATTAAACCGGAGTGCAGCGGTTGACCGGTTTTTGGAGGAACGCGGATATTCTTTAGGGGAAAGTGCTTATAAGCTTTATGAATGATGAGGATTTATAATGAAAATATTGATTATTATTCCTGCATATAACGAGGCGGAAAATATCGGGGGATTGCTCGACGAGCTGGAGACGCATTATCCGGCGTATGATTATATTGTTGTCAACGACTGCTCCGGGGACAACACCAAGGAGATTTTGAATACACGCAAGGCCCCGTATTTAGATCTGCCGGTCAATTTAGGGATTGGCGGCGGAGTGCAGGCCGGCTATATGTATGCCTTGGAGAACGATTATGATATTGCAGTGCAGATGGACGGCGACGGGCAGCACCTCCCGTCCTACCTTAAAAGCATTATAGAGCCGGTTGCGTCCGGCGAGGCGGATTTTACGGTCGGCTCTCGGTTTGTTGCCAAAGAGGGTTTTCAGTCCTCTTTTCTGCGGCGAGTCGGGATATCATTTTTGAGCGGCTGGCTGAAGACCCTTGTCGGAATTCGGGTTTTGGACGTTACCAGCGGCTTTCGTGCTGTTAACCGCAAATGCATTCAGCTGTTTGCCGAGGACTACGCGCAGGACTATCCCGAGCCGGAGGCGCTGATGCTGGCGGCGATACACAACATCCGAATCAGCGAGGTCCCGGTGCAAATGCAGGAGCGATGCGGCGGCAGATCTTCGATTTCGGGCTTTAAATCCGTTTATTACATGATTAAAGTAACACTTGCGCTGGCAATTACGCGCATGTCAAGCAAAAAGGGAGAACGGTAATGAATACGACACTTCGAGTGACTCTGCTGACAGCTCTTATACTGTATTTACTCTGGATTTTCTTTCTGCTCAAAAAAAGACGCCTTCAACTGCGATACACGCTGTTGTGGCTTTTGCTCGGCGTGGTCATGTTTTTGATTGCCTTGTTTCCGAAGCCGTTTATGTTTCTCATGGGGTCTATCGGGATTATAGAGCCGACAAACGGCTTGTTTGCCGCTCTTTTGTTCTTGCTGCTTATAATTTTGATTTCCATGACGTCGATCATATCCAACATGAATACGCAAATCAGAATGCTGGCGCAAAAATTTGCGCACTGCGAAAAACGAGTGAGGGATTTAGAACATGGAAAAAATCATCGCCTTCCTGAAAAAGAATCGTGAGCTGATAAGCTATCTTTTTTGGGGCGTCATGACAACCGTGGTGAGCTGGGGCTCCTATGCGCTTTTTGTTAAGCTGCTGTCTGGCCCCGTTCGTCTGGAGGTGCGGTATGCCATTGCCGTTGCCAATTTTCTGTCATGGGTTTGTGCGGTCTTGTTTGCTTTTGTTACGAACAAACTTTGGGTCTTTAACAGCCATAGCTGGAAAGCGGAAACAATTCTTCCGGAATTTACAAAGTTTATAGCATCCCGTGCCGCAACCGGGCTGCTTGAAATTGTGATGGTGCCGCTTTGTGTGCAGCTGGGACTAAACCAGAGCATTTTCGGGATCAAGGGAGGGCTTTCCAAAATCATTATCAGTATCGTCGTTGTTGTGCTCAACTATGTACTGAGCAAATTTATGGTTTTTTCTTCTCAAAACAAAAAAACACTTTAAAATATGCCGGAAAAACGCATTCGCCGAGGGTTTTCACTCTCGGCGTTTTTTTTGGCCGGCAGTGCACGCACGCTTTATAAAATCGGCGCCGAAAGCATTGCGAAAAACGGTCCGGCCGAAACAGCGGATGTTTTTTGCAGTCGACGGCATGAAGGGCTGCGAAAGGCTCATCCTAATAAAGAAAGGTGGCGGGCAAAATGAAAAGACGTGGAAGGGAACAGGCTTTTTTGGCCGCAGGGGCGTTGCTGATTGCGGTCGGGCTACAGATGTTTTTAACGCCCAACAGGCTGTCTGCGGGCGGCGTTTCTTCTGTCGGAACGGTGCTGCTGTACTTGTTTGGGCTTCGGCTGTCGGCGAGCAATTTGCTGCTTAACGGTGCGCTTTTTTTGCTGGGATACCGATGTCTCGGCGGACGCTCTGTTCTGCGCGCGGCGCTCGGTGCCGGCTATTTGTCCGCGTTTTTAGAGCTGACACAATTTTTGCCTGCGTATCAAAAGGACTTGCCGGTTGCAGCGCTGTGCGGCGGCGCACTGATAGGAGCAGGGGTCGGCTTGTGTGTACGACAGGACGCGTCCACCGGCGGCAGCGATTTTGCCGGTCTGATATTGAAACGTTACTTTCCGCATATTCCGGTGGCGTTTTTGATCTTTTTGATTGATTTTTCGGTGGTTTCAGCAGCAGGATTGTTTTTCCGAAGCTTTACCGTAACGGCTTATTCGGTTTTTGCGCTGATCACTTCTTCATTTGTTGCCGATAAGGTGTTGACCTTCGGGGATCGCGCAAAAACCGTTTATATTTTCTCGGAGAAAGCGGATTGTATTGCTGATTTTGTTTTACGGGAGTTTGAACGCGGGGTCAGCGCGATTCCCTGTATCGGGATGTATTCCGGGAAAAGCTGCCGTATGCTGCTGTGCGTGGTGTCGCCAAAACAGTTGCCCCGGCTGCTGCAAAGGCTGCGCCGGCTGGACTCGGCGGCATTTACGGTTATCCAGGATGCCCGAGAGGTGCTTGGTGAGGGGTTTAAGAAGCTTTTATAGCGGCCGCGGTTGCGGTATACGGGCATGAAAATGCAGGATATGCCCCCTGCGCCGAATTAGAGGCGGCGGGGTAGTTTATATTCGTTTCCCGCAGGTGTTTTGGCATACAAAAAAGCGCTTTGCAAAGCAAAGCGCAAAATCCGCTCTCGGGAACGCAACGACAACGGCGGCAGGACTATTTTGTCAAGCTGTTTAAAGAAAGCTCGGCGTTTTTCAAAAGATTGAGCAGGGAGGAGGCAAAAAGCGGGTAATTGCGTGCCAGGGTTTCGGAGGATAGAGCCAGCCGTTCTGTGTTGACGGCATTTTTATTGTGAAATTGCGCGTTTAAATAGGCCTGATCGCGCAGCATGGCTGCCGGCACCAGTTCTCGGTAAAGCTCTTGCGAGATGCCGAAGAGCTCGCTGTTATTGTGTCCGCCCGTTTCATACAGGGAACGAAACAGGGTGTAAATTTGCAAAAACAAGCAGTCAGAGGTTAGCTGCAAAAGTTCGTTGTTGCCGGAGCGCACCAACAAGTCGTAAAGAACATTCAGGGAGTTGGAAATCAATTTTTTGTTGAGGGTGGCCAAAATAGAGCCGTTCATCCGATGATCGGATGCGAGCTTGTCCGGCGCCGGGATTTCCTCTACCGTCAGCGTTTGACCGGATGGCTCCGGCGAGCGACCGAGCAGATAATCACAGGAAACATCATAATAATCCGCACAACGAACCAGAAAATTTAGGCCGCATTCGCGGATCCCTTTTTCATAATGCGAGAGCAGAGCCTGAGATATCCCGAGATCGGAGGCGGCTTTTTTCTGTGTGATTTTTTTCTCTTTACGAAGCAGGGTGATCATTCTGGAGAAGCTTGAGTTGCTCATGGCCCTTGCAATACCTCCGACGTTAAAATTAAAAGGTGTAAAAATCATTATAGCTCAATTTATACAATTTGTAAAGAATAAAGTCGAAAAAAGTCCAAAAAAATATACTTGAATCCGGGCGTTAAAACCGTTATACTGTTATTAGCAACAGGAAATGCGGTGACGACATGAAAACATATAAAATCCATTTGATACGCCACGGACGGCTGGGCCCGGCATATGCCGGGCGATATATCGGGCGACGGACCGATGCGCCGCTTTCGGAGGAGGGCGTTCGGGAGCTGCAGGAGATGCGCCGGCAGTTTTGGTATCCGGAGGCCGACGTTATTTTCACAAGTCCCATGCTGCGCTGTATTCAGACGGCGTATACCTTGTATCCCGGGCAGAGCTATCAGCAGCTGGATGAGCTTGCGGAGTGTGATTTCGGTATTTTTGAAGGAAAAAGCTATGCACAGCTGAAAAGCGACTCGGATTTTTTGGCCTGGGCACAGGGCGGAATGAAAGCAGCGCCGCCGCAAGGGGAGAGCGGAGCGGATTTTGCACAGCGCTGTTACACCGGCTTTGCCCGTGCGGCAGAGTATTTAATGAAAACGGGAATCGAAGAGGCGGTTTTGATTACGCACGGCGGTGTAATCACCTCGCTGTTGTCCTCACTTTGCTTCCCAAAGCGGGAATTTTATGAATGGAATGCGCAAAACGGCTGTGGTTTTACGGTGACGACAACGCCGCAGCTATGGATGTCGGGAAGCGTGCTGGAGCTATATAGCCTCCTGCCGCTGCGTCACGATAAAACAGAACAGGAATAGTGGCTCGCCGCCCTTTGCAATTTGCAAGGAGCGGCGATTTTTTTATGAATAAACGCGCAAATTCAGCTTAAAATAAAACTGAAAATGAAACCGTCAAAGGAGCGCAGTTATGAAAGTACTCAATGTTCAAAAAGGAAAATTCGGGCGCTTCATGCACAAAAACGGCGCATATTTTGTCCTGGCTCTTGTGCTGGTGGCAACCTGTGCAGCCGTTTGGCTCGGGACCGGAAAAATCCGGCAGAGCCTGATTGCGCAGAATCGTTCCCAAATCAGCTTAAGCGGAGATGATGAAAATTGCAGTTACAGCTCAAAAAAAACGATAAGTGTCCGACAGACCGATGTGCCGCAGGCGTCTTCCTCGCCGTCCTCATCACAGGCGGCGTCGTCATTATCGTCCAAACCGTCCGCCTCCTCCGGCTCCTCGCCGTCACCGTCCGGACAGGAAGACTCGCAGCAGCTGTTGTTCATCTTGCCGGTCAATGGAAAGGTTTTGCATGATTTCAGTGGAGATACACCGGTCAAAAGCAAAACCATGGGCGATTGGCGGCTGCATACCGGTATCGATCTGGCCGCCGAAGCCGGAACCTCGGTGCGCAGCGCCGCAGAGGGCAGCGTGCTGAAAATTTATGATGACGACTTGTGGGGAACTACAGTGGAGGTCGCGCACCCCAACGGACTTGTCAGCGTCTATTCGTCGCTTTCTAAAAAGGTGATGGTAAAGAAAGGTCAGGCGGTTGAGTCCGGACAGGTGCTTGGCACAGTCGGCAATACGGCCAAAATTGAGATGTCCGAGGAGTCGCACCTGCATTTTGCCGTTCGCCGGGACGGTGTGCCCATCAATCCCGCACAGGTGCTGACAGCCGCCTTTTAGCCTGCCCTCAGCCGTTTTCGGGCGCATAGGGGCAAAAGAGCACCCCGAACTCAGTGTTCGGGGTGCTCTTTCATTCGGCGCCGGAGAATGTACTTTTGCCGCGTTGCATTGCCGCCGCGGATATGCCGCTCGGATTTATTGCGCTGCATGACGCCCTTGACCGAGCGGTACAGAATCGGGTCGATTTTCGACAGCCGTTCGGTAATATCCTTGTGGACTGTGGATTTGCTAATGCAAAACACCTTTGCGGCGGCGCGGACGGTCGCTCCGGTTTTCAAAATATATTTCCCCAAATGAACAGCTCTGTCCTGCGTGGTTTCTCTCATACCATCAACTCCTAAAAGCACTACTTCATTGTATGAGCGCACACAGGGGTTTATGAATGAACTTTTGCAGAGTGTGGTGAAAGCTCTGCGCGAAAGTATTTTTGCGGGAAGGGCAGTTTTTTAACGTTTGCGGAAAGCTTAGTTTTTTGCACAAGGGTATTTAAAAAGTTTTTTGGCTGTGTAATTGCAAAAACGCTTAAAATCCGTATGAGGCCGCTGGCTTGTCGACCGGGTCGTGCGCCGCGAGAGCAGCTTCGGATTTTTGTAATTGAAGGGACGCCGGGGCGTTTTAGGCGTTGCTTGCAGGCGGTAAGACTTTATTATGCAAAAAAATCCCCGGCGCCGTAATTTACGCCGGGGAGGGAGCAGGTTACTGCAGAATAGTGATTTTTTTGATCCGGATCTCTTTTGGGAAAGAGAAAGACAACGGCGCGTTTT
>CAKSSH010000022.1 GCA_934488695.1 uncultured Oscillospiraceae bacterium | reverse complement strand
CGCCGCGCCTTTGTGCCGCAGAGCTTTCCGCCGCGCCTTTGTGCCGCAGAGCTTTCCGCCGCGCCTTTGTGCCGCAGTGTTTTCCGCCGCGCCTTTGCGCCGCAGAGCTTTCCGCTGCGCCTTTGTGCCGCAGAGCTTTCCGCCGCGCCTTTGTGCCGCAGAGCTTTACCGCCGCGCCTTTGTGCCGCAGAGCTTTCCGCCGCGCCTTTGTGCCGCAGAGCTTTCCGCCGCGCCTTTGTGCCGCAGAGCTTTGCCGCCGCGCCTTTGCGCCGCCGCTTTTCTGCGGCGCGTCTACAGTCTTTTTTCGCGTTCGACTTTTCCCTGCAAGAGCCTTCCCCCGGCAGCGATCCATTACTTTTCTTGCTCTGTGCCGTTGTCCGCCGGGGAGGGAGAAGTGCCGGACGGAGCCGGCGCGGGGGAGGTATCGGCCGGCGCGGAGGAGGTATCGGCCGGCGCGGAGGAGGTATCGGCCGGCGCGGGGGAGGTATCAGCCGGCGCGGGGGAGGTATCAGCCGGCGCGGAGGAAGCGTCAGCCGGCGCGGAGGCCGGGGCGGCCTGCGCCGCTCTGCGGCGACCGAGCACGGCCCGGTCAAAAACGGCCAACAGGCTGGGAAGGAACAACAGAATCAGCAAAATGGCCGACAGGCAGCCGATGGACAGCGTCCGGACAATTTGCTCAATGGTCAAATTGTGGAAAAGCGGGCCGATACTGGCCGTGATCAGCACCATCATACTGCCGGAGGTCAAAATCGTGTGGATACTGCCGCGATATGCCGCCTCCAGCGCCGCCTGCACCCCAAGTGTCTGCCGCTTTTCGCGGTAATACCCGGTGTACAAAATACCGTAGTCGATGGTGGCGCCCATCAGAATACACTCCACGATCAGCAGCGCCAAAAAGTACATGCTTCCGCCATAGGCGCCGATAGCCGTCACCGTAATCCACACACCGCACTGTACAATCAAAACCAGCAGCGCCGGGATGATAAGCGACCGGAAGGTCACGGCCACCACCACAAAAATACTGATTGCCGTCAGCAGCGTAATCAAAAGCAGCTCTCGAGAAAAGCCCTGCTGCATTTCCTGCACCATTGCGCTGTTGCCGACAAGATAATGCGCCCCGCCGAGTCTGTCATCACAGCGCTTTTGCAGCCTTGTAATAAACGCCGTGGTCTGCTCGGATTCCTCCGGCAGCGTCGTTGTGAGGATCATCCGCGCAAAGCGCTCTCCCCGAAGCTGCCGGACGCCTTTATCAAGCTGCACGACGGCGTCGGCAATTTGGGTTCGGAGCTCCTCATTGAAAAACGGTGCCAGTCGCGCATCCTGCGTCTTTTCGGAAAGATAGTGGAAAAAGACGTCGGGCGACAGGGTCCGGGTCGGGTCCGCATGCTGCCGGCTGGCGGCATAAAGATAGATCAGCGAAACGGTGTTTTGGTCGGCCTTGTCCGACAGCCCGCCCAAGACCTGCGTCATTTCCGCGACCGATAACGCCTTTTGAGAAACCGTCAGATCGGCAAGCGTTCTTGCCTGCCGCAACGACGCGACAGACGCCGAATCAAAGGCGGCAGCGTAATTTTCATTCACCAGTACGCGATCGCAAAGGAAGGTGAGGAACGCATGGACCGACAAGGTCTTGTCGGGGGTGTACTGCTCCCCGTAATACAGCGCAAACAGCCCGGCCGTCTGCTGCTTATCCAGCCCGAGCAGCGCGGCAAGCTCCGTTGATGAACGCGGCTGCTCCAGCGCCTTTTTATCGACAAACGGGCGCAGCTGCTGCAGCTGCCGCTTCAGCTGCGCGTCAAAGTACGCCGACAGCTGCTCATCGCGTCCGAGATCGTCACAGATCGTCGCGGCAAAATCCGACAGCGTCATCGGGAAAAGCTCTCCGCCGAAGGAATCATAATACAACAGGCTCAAGGTCTTTTCCGAAAGACCCGCGCCGCCGCCCGTTTCGGCAAGAACCTCAACCATTTCCGCCGCCGTGTACGGCTTTCCGAGTGTCGTGGCGTACGCCGTTATCTCCCGGATCGCCGTTTCCCCGGTCAGGTCGGCCGCCACCAGCGCGGCACCGGCCTCGTCCTCCTTTTCATAAACCAGCACCAACGGGTTTTCCGTCGTAAAGTGCTCGGAAATCGGATCCTTTTTTGCCAGCGTGTACGCCGTCGAGGTTCTCATCTGCAACAGCCCGGCGCCCACCAAAAGCAGCGCAAAGACCCCGGCAATAACCCCGCGAAAACGGTAGCTTATGCGCCCGACTGCCGCAAGCGGATTCTTTCTTGCTTTTCGCTCCCGGCGATGCTTTTTTTCCGTTTTTTCAATCAATCGGCCGCAAAGCAAAATCAGTGCCGGCAGCACAGTGAAAACGCAAAGCATACTGAAGGCAACGCCCTTGGCCAGCACAAGGCCGATATCGGCGCCAATCTTAAAGCTCATGAACAGCAGCACCAAAAGTCCCACAATGGTGGTGACCGCACTGCCGGTGATAGAGCCGAACGCCGCGCGCAGCGCGGCGGCCATGGCGGTCTTCCGATCGTCCGTCTTTAAAAGCTCCTGACGGTACCGATTCATCAAAATAATGGAATAATCCATGGACAGCGCCAGCTGCAAAACCGCCGCAATCCCGTACGAAACGTCCGAAATCTCCCCGAGAAACACGTTGGAGCCGAGTCCCAGCAAAATGGCCATGCCGATCGTAATCATAAACAGCAGCGGCTCAATATACGAGCTGCAGGAAATCAGCAGCACGACCGTCATGATCCCGAAGGCCACCAAATAAACCGAGATCGGAATGGCCGGCGACGAATCGTCATCATTGCGAATCGTGACCTCCATCTGCTCAAACCGCTTGGCTACGGCCTCCTCCAGCGCCGCTTCCTCCGGCGTATCGTACCCGAAGGAGGTCTCCAGGGTGTACAGGGTGTATTCTCCGTTCTCCTCGGGCTGGCGGACGCCCGTCACATGCTCCAGCTCCTGCAGCGTCTTCTGAATTTCGCTCTTTTGCGCCGCGGTAAGCCCTCGGAACATCACTCGGACGGTGTAAACCTCCTCGTCGTCCGGAAATTCCCGATCCAGCAAGTCCTTGCCTGCCCGCATGGAGGAATCCGACGGCAGGTACCGCGTCAGGTCGTCGTTGACCTTGACCCGCGGAATCCAAAAAACGCCGACTGCCGTCAGCACAATCATGCATATTAAAATAACAATCCGCCTGCGGACAATCCATTCCGAAAGTTTTTTCATGCGTTCTCCTCCCGAATACAGTTTGACATTTTTTTGTAATTATATTATAATAACATGAAGCTTTAAAATCCACCAACTGTTTATTTTAAGCTGCCGTGATTTCTACAAATCAAAAAGATGATGTGTTAAAACCGACAAACGCGGCCGTTTAGTCGAGAGGAGGCCCTTTTATGGAAAACCAAAGGATCCGGCTCAGCAAATCTCTTTTAAAAGGTGCGCTGATGCGTCTTTTGCGGCAAAAGCCGATTGAAAAGGTCACGATTTATGAGCTTTGTGCCGAAGCACAAATCAACCGAACCACTTTTTACAAGTACTATGGCAGCCAATACGATCTGTTGATCGACATTGAAGAGGAATATTTTTGCAAGCTGGAGCAGATTCTGTCCGAAACCGAGAGCAGCGGTGAGGACAGTCTGTTTCGCATGCTGGTCGCCCTGCTGGCCAACGAGGAGGACTTTAAGATCCTGATAAATGCCCTGCCGGACAAGGATTTTTCCGACAAGCTTTTTAATCTTCCGACCATTAAAATGCAGCTTGACCGCACGATCCCCGACACCTTCTCCCAGGACGAGCGAGAGCTTCTGCGGCTGTTTTTTTATCAGGGCGGCTATGCCCTGATTCGCGACTGGCTCAATCGGGATGTGCGCGAGTCGCCGAAAAAAATGGCGCGGTTTTTAAACGGCGTCATCCTGAAATTAACCCAGTAGCGCACCGGCGCGTTGGCATTCCCGGAAAGCGGGGGCACGCCCCCGCGCGCCTATGTCTCGCGCGGCGTCCTGTGCATAACCGACGCCCGCTGTCCCGTGCACCCCGCGCGGCGCCCTGTGCATAACCGTCACCCGCTGTCCCGTGCGCCCCACGCGGCGCCCTGCGTAGAACCGACGCCCGCTGTCCCGTGCACCCCACGCGGTGCCCTGCGTAGAACCGCCACCTGCTGTCCCGTGTACCCCACGCGGCGCCGGGCGTTAATCCGCCGCCCGCTGTCCCGTGCGCCCCACGCGGCGTCCTGTGCATAACCGACGCCCGCTGTCCCGTGCACCCCACGCGGCGCGACTTCTCGGCTTGTTATGCGCGCCCGACCTCCTGTGCGCCTGCATCGCCGCGCAGAATCGGCGCCCCTTTTTTCGGCTTAAAAGAGCCGGGCAGTCAAATGAAAAATTTTTTTGAACAAGCGGGCCGAGGTGTTGCTTTTTGGGACAAATTCGATTATAATAGAACTTGCAATATTTATATGTTGTTTTAACAATCAATCAAGAGGAGCTAACAAAAATGACGAACAACAAAACCCTTCTTACTTGGCTGGATGAGGTCCGGGAGCTTGTACAGCCGGACCGCGTTGTCTGGATTGACGGCAGCGAGGCTCAGCTGGACGAAATCCGCCGCGAAGCGGTTGCGTCCGGCGAAATGCTTCCGCTCAACGAGCAGAAGCTGCCTGGCTGCTATCTGCACAGAACCCGTGAGAACGACGTAGCCCGCGTAGAGGACAGAACCTTTATCTGCTCCCGCCTTGAGGAAAACGCCGGCCCGACCAATCACTGGTGCGATCCGCAGGAAATGTATAAGCGGCTGTATGACATCGCGCGCGGCTCCTATCGGGGCAGAACGATGTATATCATTCCGTTTTCCATGGGGCCCATCGGCTCTCCGCTTGCCAAAATCGGCGTAGAGGTGACCGATTCCAAGTACGTTGTTTTAAACATGGTGATTATGACCCGTGTCGGCAAAAAGGTGCTGGATGTTCTCGGCGATTCCAACGACTGGGTCCGCGGTCTGCACGCTTCCTGTGACATTGACCCCGAAAAGCGCTACATCTGCCAATTCCCGGAGGACAACACCATCATTTCGGTCAACTCGGCTTACGGCGGAAACGTGCTGCTCGGCAAAAAGTGCTTTGCGCTGCGCATTGCCTCCTATCAAGGATGGAAAGAGGGCTGGATGGCCGAGCACATGCTCATTTTGGGTCTCCAGAATCCGAAGGGCGAGGTCAAATATGTGGCGGCTGCGTTCCCGTCCGCCTGCGGAAAGACCAACCTTGCCATGCTGATTCCGCCCAAGTACCTGCGCGACAAGGGCTATAAGATCTGGACCGTCGGAGACGACATTTCCTGGATGAAGATAGGGGAGGATGGCCGGCTGTACGCCATCAACCCGGAAAACGGCTTCTTCGGGGTTGCCCCCGGCACCAACGAGCATTCCAACTTCAACGCGCTGGAGAGCACCAAGAAGAACACCATCTTCACCAACGTTGCGTTGAATCTTGATGATAACACCGTGTGGTGGGAGGGTCTCAATCGGAATCTGCCGACAAACTGCATTGATTGGAAGGGCAACCGTTGGGACGCTTCCAAGTTTGACAAGGCCGACAAGTCGACCTATGCGGCGCATCCGAACTCCCGGTTTACGGCTCCGGCCAAAAACTGCCCCTGCATCTCCGAAGAGTTTGACAAGGGTGCCGGCGTTCCGATTTCCGCCATTATTTTCGGCGGTCGCCGCGCCAAGTGCGCTCCGCTGGTCTATCAGTCCAAGGATTGGGTCAACGGCGTTTTCGTCGGCTCGGCCATGGCGTCCGAAACCACTGCGGCTGCGGCCGGCGCCGTCGGCGTTGTCCGGCGTGACCCGATGGCCATGCTGCCGTTCTGCGGCTACAATATGGGCGACTATTTCCAGCACTGGCTGGACATGGGCGAAAAGCTCGGCGACAAGGCCCCGAAAATCTTTAACGTCAACTGGTTCCGTACCGATGAGGACGGCAACTTCATCTGGCCCGGCTTCGGCGATAATATGCGGGTTCTCAACTGGATTATCGATCGCTGTGAGGGCAAGGCAGACGCTGTCGAAACCGCTATTGGCTACGTCCCGCGTCCGGAGGACATCGACCTTACTGATCTGGACATGGATACGGACACCCTGAAGAGTATTCTGCGGGTCGACAAGGACGTTTGGGCTCGTGAAGCCGCCGAAATCGAAGAGCACTACAAGAAATTCGGCGATAAGCTGCCCGGTCAGCTGCGCGCTCAGCTGGAAGACCTGAAAGAAAATCTCGAAAAAATGTAATCTCGGCAGGTCGCCGGCCGCATTTTCGGTCACCGGCGTCCGCCGAAAACGCGGCCGCTGCGTGAGCCTAAAGCGCTGTCTCCCGCCCTTTTGAAAGCACGGCAGTCCGGGGGGGTCGTCCCCCGGAAAAACCGATTGCAAAATACTGTGAGGAGCGCCCGAAAAACTGAAAATGCTTTCGGGCGCTTCTTTATTCACCGCGCACTGCACCGCGCACCGGCGCCGATTTCTCGTGTTGCCCGCAGCACAAAACCTGCCGCGGCACAAAAACCTGCCGCGGCACAAAAACCTGCCGCGACACAAAAACCTGCCGCGCCGCGCCCGGACATCCCCCGCAGCACAAAAACCAACTGCGGTGCAAAAAGCTCCCCGCACAGCCCGGACATCCCCCGCAGCACAAAACCTGCCGCAGCACAAAAACCTACCGCGACACAAAACCTGCCGCGCCGTGCCCGGACACCCCCGCCGCAGGTCTGCTTTTTCTGCCGTGCCGCCCTTAATGGACGCAGCCCGTGCAGAGCTGTCCGCGGCCCCGAATCCCGCATATTCCGGCGAAAACCCGCCGTTTTATACAGGCCGCAAAAGGCCTCCCCGTTCTAACCCGCCACCGAAAAAAATCAACGAGGTATTGCGATGGCTAAAGAGTTTCTGTCCCCAAAATTTGAGCTGTTTCGAGAGAAAATCATCGAGGCCGCAAAAAGCGTACTGCCCATTGTGGCGGTGGTTTTGCTGCTGTCTCTCACCCTTTCTCCGCTGCCGGCCGACCTGATGCTGAGTTTTCTGCTCGGCACGCTTTTTCTGGTCCTCGGCATGGGGCTTTTTTCGCTGGGCGCCGAAATTGCCATGACGCCCATCGGCAGCAAGCTCGGCACAGCCCTGACAGCGAGTAAAAACCTGCCGCTGATTTTGGCCGTCAGCTTTCTTTTGGGCTTTGCGGTCACAATTGCCGAGCCGGACCTGCAGGTGCTGGCCGAAACCGTTCCGCACATTTCAAACCGTATCCTGCTGCTGACGGTCGGCACCGGCGTCGGATTTTTCCTGTCGGTCTGCATGCTGCGCATTTTGACCGGCGCCAAGCTGCGCTATCTGCTGCTGGGCTGCTATGCCGTTATCTTTGTACTGGCCGCCTTTACCGACCAGAATTTTCTCGGAATCGCCTTTGATTCCGGCGGCGTTACCACCGGTCCCATGACCGTGCCCTTTATTTTGTCCTTCGGCGTCGGTGTAGCCCACATCCGAAGCGACAGAGCGGCCGAGTCGGACAGCTTCGGCCTGGTGGCGCTGTGTTCGGTGGGGCCGATTTTAGCCGTTTTGCTGCTCGGCCTTTTCAGCTCCGGTGCAGACGGCGTGGTGGAGATCTCCTCCGCCGCCTATGAGAACACGGCACAGGTCGGCCGGGCCTATTTTTCGGCGCTGCCGAGCTATCTCGGCGAAGTGGCGCTGGCGCTGCTGCCGGTGATCCTTATTTTTCTGTTGTTTCAGCTGTTTGCGCTGCATCTGTCCCGCCGCTCCTTTATGAAAATTTGTATCGGTCTTTTTTACACCTACATCGGATTGGTGCTGTTTTTGACCGGCGTCAACGTCGGCTTTTCCGCTCTCGGCGCCGTGCTCGGCGCGGCTCTCGGCGGCGAAAAAACCCGGGTACTGTTGATTCCGATTGCCGCTCTGCTCGGCTGGTTCGTCATCTCGGCGGAGCCTGCCGTGTCGGTTTTGGAAAAGCAAATCGAGGAGGTCAGTGCCGGAGCGATTTCCGGCAAGGCGATTCGTCTGAGCCTTTCGGCTGCCATTGCCTTAGCCATGGCTCTTTCCATGCTGCGTGTGATGACCGGCATCAGCCTGCTATGGTTTTTGGCGCCGGGCTACGCCATCGCGCTGCTATTGTCCTTTTTTGTTCCCGACATTTACACCGCCATTGCCTTTGACTCCGGCGGCGTGGCCTCCGGCCCCATGACGGCAACCTTTATGCTGCAGTTTGTCATCGGTGCCTGCACGGCGACCGGCGGCAACGTGCTGCGAGAGGCCTTCGGGCTGGTGGCACTGGTTGCCCTGATGCCGCTGTTGTCTATTCAGGCAGTCGGATTTATTTCCGAACGCCGCCGGGTGCCCGTTACGGCGGCCGCTCCGGTCTACGACGATTTGGCCATTGTGGATTTTTGGGAGGAGGAGATTGCATGAATTACATCTTTTCCGTCGTTTCCCCGAAAGCCGTCGAGGAGCTTGTACAAATTCATCGGGAGCTTTCCGTCCCGTTGTTTGTAACGCTGCTCGGCCGCGGAACGGCTGTCCAGAGTATGCTGGATCTGCTCGGCATTGACTCCAACGAAAAACGAATCGTCATGGCCGTTGCCAACACCGAAAAGACCGAAAAGCTCCTTTCGGAAATCAAAAATCGGTTGTACATCGGTATCCCGGGACACGGAATCGTTTTTTCGATTCCGGTAAAAAGCATTGGAGGAGGAAGCGCTGTGCATGTTTTAAGTCAAGGAGAAACACCGGCAAAAACCGGCCCCGAGCTGAGCCGTACCTTTGAATTGATTGTAGCAATCGTCAACGAGGGCAGGACCGACATGGTCATGAACGCGGCGCGCTCCGCAGGCGCCACCGGCGGCACCGTGCTGCACGGCAAAGGCACTGCGGCCGAAGAAACCGCCCGCTTTTTAAACGTTTCCCTGGCCGACGAAAAAGAAATCATTTTCATCATTGCCCGGCAAGAGCATAAAGCCGGCATTATGCGCGCCGTGCTGGAAAAGGCCGGCCCGCACACCGAAGCGGGAACGGTTTTGTTCTCGACCCCGGTCTCCTCGGTGGCCGGCTTTGGTATGTTTGAAGAGTCCTAACCCTCGGCCGCGCCGCGTAATCGGCCGACCGACAAGGCCGGGCTGTCGTATCTGCGGCAGCCCCTTGCAGGCGCCCACTATTGCGCGGCAGCCCTTTGCAGGCGCCCGCTGCGTCTGCGGCTCCCGCACCCAAAGCGGACTTTTCGCGCCGCACCGAAAAATCGGCCGCTCCCGGGCAAGCAAAGCCCTTTTTGCCGGAGCGCGGCTGTTTCTGTGCTCTTTAGAGGCCTTCCGGTCCGCGCGGCACTTGTTCTTATCTGTTTTTAACACCCTGCTCCCTGAAAGGAGAAACCCATGACCCAATCGAACAACTATTTCAAAAAAATGGCCGCATTATCCGACGGAAACAACACCATTTCCCCGGAAATGTACGCCCAGCACACCGTTTTCCGCGGTCTGAGAGACATGAACGGAAACGGCGTTGTCACCGGTCTTACCGAGGTGTCCAGCATCAAAGCAAAGCAAGCTGCGCCGGACGGAACCCTGCGCCCTTGTCCCGGCGTGCTGCGCTATCGCGGCGTCGACATCCGGGATCTGGTGGCCGGTTTTCTCGGCGAAAACCGGTTTGGCTTTGAAGAAGCGGCCTACCTCCTCCTGTTTTCCAAGCTGCCGGACGCCGGTCAATTGCGCGAATTTGAAGGTGTACTGTCCGACCTGCGCAGTCTGCCGCCCTCTTTTGTGCGGGACATGATTTTGAAGGCTCCGGGGCGCGATGTGATGAATATTCTGTCGCGCTGCGTGCTTGCACTGTACACCTATGACGAGGACCCCGACAATATCACCACCGAAAATGTCCTGCGGCAATGCCTGTTCCTGATCTCGACCTTTCCCATGCTGGCCGTTTACAGCTATCAGGCCTATCTGTACTATCACTGTGAGCAAAGTCTTATCATTCATCGGCCGGAAAAGGGCCTGTCGACCGCAGAAAACACGCTGCGTATGCTGCGCGCCGATGGGGAATACACGCCGCTGGAGGCCAAGCTGCTGGATCTTGCGCTGGTTCTCCATGCCGAGCACGGCGGCGGAAACAACTCCACCTTTACCACCCGCGTGGTCACCTCGTCCGGCACCGACACGTACTCCGCCGTTTCGGCCGCTCTCGGCTCTTTGAAGGGTCCGCGGCACGGCGGCGCCAACATCAAGGTCGTCCGGATGTTTGAGGACATGAAGCAGCACATCAACACCCGAGACCGGGACGCTGTCGCCGGTTACCTGAATGCCCTTCTTGACAAAGAGGCCTTTGACCGCGCCGGCCTCATCTACGGAATCGGACATGCGGTGTACTCCGAGTCCGACCCGCGCGCCGAGCTTTTGATGAACTGTGCCGCCGAGCTTGCCGCGGCAAAGGGCTTTGAGGAGGAGTATCAGCTGTACGCCACGGTCGCAAAGCTCGCCCCCGAGATTATTGCTGCCAAACGCAAAATGTACAAGGGCGTCAGCGCCAATGTGGACTTTTACTCCGGCCTCATTTACCGTATGCTGGAGCTGCCGTGCGAGCTTTATACCCCGATTTTCGCGATTGCCCGCATTGTCGGCTGGAGCGCTCACCGGATGGAGGAGATTCAGTCTGCCGGAAAAATCATTCGGCCGGCTTATATCGGCGTCAAGCCGAATCAGCCGTATCTGCCGATAAACGACCGTTGAATAAGCGCCGGAACCCTACAGGGTTCCGGCGCTTTTTTTGACCAGCGCGAGCGCGCAGAAAAACCCGGCGTAACAGCCCGGCGCGGCAGGGCCCCGCGAAAATTCGGGTGCGAGCATTTTCCGGCGCGGGTGCGCAGAAAAACCCGGCGTGACAGCCCGGCGCGGCAGGGCCCCCGCGAAAATTCGGACGCGTGCATTTTCCGGTGCGGACGTGCAGGAAAGTCCAGCAGGCGTGCGGGGAAGCCCCGCGCGGATGTGCGCCGCACACCGGCAGGGCGGGGGAACGGCAGGTGCCGCAAAGCGTGTCGCTGCTTTTTTCGACCGGTGCGGGCGCGCAGGGAAGCCCCGCAGGTGCGCAGGGAAGCCCCGCAGGTGCGCAGAGAAGCCCCGCAGGTGCGCAGAGAAGCCCCGCAGGCGCGCAGCGCACACCGGCAGGGCAGGGGGGAACGGCAGGTGCCGCAAAGCGTATCGCCGCTTTTTTCGACCGGTGCGGGCGCGCAGAGAAGCCCGGCGCGGCAGAGCACCCCGCGAAAATTCGGGTGCGAGCATTTTCCGGCGCGGGTGCGCAGGGAAGCCCGGCGGGTGTGCGGCGCACACCGGCAGGGCAGGGGGGAACGGCAGGTGCCGCAAAGCGTGTCGCCGTTTTTTTCGACCGGCGCAGGCGCGCAGAGAAGCCCGGCGCGGCAGAGCACCCCGCGAAAATTCGGGTGCGAGCATTTTCCGGCGCGGGCACGCAGGGAAGCCGCACGCCGGGCTGCCGCGGGCTCTCCGGCGGGCGCCGGGGAAACCGCTTGACAAAACTTTGCAGGGTCGATATAATATTATTAGGACAATATCCTAATTAGAAAAGAAAGAGGGTCGTTGAAAATGTGCGCCAAAAACAAATATGCCGGAACCGAGACCGAAAAAAACCTATGGGCCGCCTTTGCCGGTGAATCCCAAGCAAGAAACAAGTACACCTATTTCGCCTCCGTTGCCAAAAAGCAGGGGATGGAGCAGATTTCCGCCCTGTTTCTGAAAACGGCGGACAACGAAAAGGAGCACGCAAAGCTCTGGCTGAAAGAGCTTTGCGGCATCGGCGACACGGCCGAAAATCTGCGTGCCGCCGCCGAGGGCGAAAATTACGAATGGACCGATATGTACGAGCATTTCGCAAAAACCGCCGAAAAAGAGGGATTTCCTCAGCTTGCCGAGCGCTTTCGGCTGGTGGCCGGGGTCGAAAAGCACCACGAGGAGCGTTATCGAGCTCTTTTGCACAACGTTGAAGCCTCTCGGGTCTTTGAAAAAAGCGACGTTAAAATTTGGGAGTGCCGCAACTGCGGGCACCTTGTGATTGGCGTCGCCGCGCCGGAGCTTTGCCCGGTCTGCGACCATCCGCGCAGCTTCTTTGAGCTTCGCGCGGAAAATTACTAAACACGTTTTGTCCTGCCCGGACACTGCAAGCGGGCACAGACCGAACGCCCCGTAAAACGAAAGGAGAAAAAGAACATGACTCAAAAATTTTATCTTTGCAACCACTGCGGAAACATGATTGCCTTTGTTAAAGACAGCGGCGTCCCCGTTAACTGCTGCGGCCAGCCGATGCAGGAGGTCATCCCCGGGATTATCGACGCCTCGGTGGAAAAGCATTTGCCGGTGTACACCGTGCAGGACGGCGTTGTCCGTGTCACGGTCGGTTCGGTGGCGCACCCCATGCAGCAGGAGCACCATATTGCCTGGATTTCCCTGCAAACCCGTCAGGGCAATCAACGCAAGGAGATTTTCCCCGGCGAGGCGCCGGAGGCCTGCTTTGCTCTCTGCGACGGGGACGAGGTGGAGGCGGTGTTTGCCTACTGCAACCTGCACGGCCTTTGGATGGCCTGACGCGTTTCTGATAAAAACCGGAGATGGGCCCCATGATTGTTCGAAGAGGAACCCGACAGCGCCGTTTGATCCTCTGCGCTGTTCGGGCGCGCTGCGATCACCCGACGGCGGATCAGCTTTATGACGATGTTCGCGCGGTAGCGCCGAAGATCAGCCGCGCAACGGTTTACCGGAACTTAAACTGCCTGTCCGATGACGGGGTGATTTGTCATGTCCGGGTTCCGGGCGCCGACCGCTATGATCTGCGCACCGACCGGCATTATCACCTGTTCTGCGTCCGATGCAAAAAGGTCATCGATGCACCGTTTGCCTATCAATCCTCCTGCGATGCCCAGCTGTCGGAAAAATCCGGGTTTGAGATCCTGCGGCATCGGCTGGTGTTTGAGGGGGTTTGCCCGGACTGTCAGGCCAAAAAGAATCCCGGCCCGAAAGCGGTCGTTTCGGCGCGCCGTCTTGTGCCGTCAGCCGGAGCAATGCCGCCTGCGCCCGGCGCCCCGATCGTGAAAAAGGAGAAGGGCGCCCGGCAGCAGACAGACTGAGCCGGCGCGGCCGCTGCCCTGTTGTTTGGCTGCTGTGTCCTTCAAAAAGTGTTGTACCTCTCTCTTCCGATCTGCCGATTTTATTTGACAGGAGGGAAAAAGATGAAAACGTATGAACACTGTGAGCTTTGCGGACGCATTATTTCAGAGGGAGACCGCTACTGTGAGCTTTGCAAAAACCGTCTGATTGCCGCCGGAAAATCTCCGACACCGGATCGTCTTCCGCCGGCAATCGTTTCCGACCCGCCGGCCGCTTCCGGCCCTCCCGGGCATTGCTTGCGCCGGAAAAAGAAACCGCCAAATCTTTCGCCGAAGGAACCGACCGAAAACACCTGACGTCGAGCGTCCCCGGCAGGTTTTGCGTGCCGGCAGGCAGTTATCCTGCCTGCCGGGCGCTTGCACGACTATTTTTTTTACGGAGGAGCCTTATGAACATTACCCCTACTGTACACGCCATCGGCGTCAACGATCGTACCACGGATCTTTTTGAAAGCCAATATCTCATTCCAAACGGCATTTCCTACAATTCCTATGTCATTTTAGACCGAAAAGTCGCCGTCATCGACACTGTCGACGCCGGCTTTACTCACGAGTGGCTGGACAACCTGCAGGCGGCTCTTGGCGGCCGTCAGCCGGATTATCTGGTGGTGCAGCACATGGAGCCGGACCACTCGGCCAGCCTTGCTCTCTTCAAAAAAGCCTACCCCGACACCGTGATTGTTGCCACTGCCAAAGCCTTTACCATGATGTGCCAATTTTTCGGGCAGGATTTTTCGACGAACGGGATTCCCGTCTCGGAGGGAGACACCCTTTCGCTGGGAGAACACACGCTGCGGTTCCTTCTCGCGCCGATGGTGCACTGGCCGGAGGTCATGGTCAGCTATGAAGAGCACGAAAAGCTGCTCTTCTCGGCCGACGCCTTCGGAAAATTCGGCACGCCCGACACCCGGGAGCCGTGGGTGGACGAGGCGCGGCGCTACTACATCGGCATCGTCGGCAAATACGGCCGTCAGGTACAGGCGCTCTTAAAAAAAGCCGCCGGGCTTGAAATTGCGCAAATCTGTCCGCTGCACGGCCCGGTTTTGTCCGAAAACCTCGGGGACTATCTGAGCCTGTATCAAACCTGGTCCTCTTATCTCCCGGAAACCGACGGGATTGTCGTGGCCTACACGTCGGTCTACGGCAACACCCGACGTGCCGTTGAGCATCTGGCCGACCGGCTGCGGCAAAGCGGCTGCCCGCAGGTCGTTGTTCACGATCTTTCCCGCTGCGACCTTTCCGCTGCCGTTGCCGACGCCTTCCGCTACAGCAAGCTGGTGCTGGCAACGACCACCTATAACGCCGACATCTTCCCGCCGATGCGCCGCTTTATTGAGGCGCTGACCGAAAGAGGCTATCAAAATCGCACGGTCGCTTTAATTGAAAACGGCTCTTGGGCGCCTTTGGCGGCTCGGGTTATGCACGGCATGCTGGAAAAATCCCAAAACCTTGTCTTTGTCGGCCCGGAGGTCCGGCTGTTGTCGGCGCCGAACGCCGAAAGCCTTGCGCAGATTGACACGTTGGCAAATGAGCTTTGCCGTGACTATCTTGCCCGGCAGGAGGCCACCGCCAACAAGAACGATCTCAATGCGCTTTTTTGTCTCGGCTATGGCCTATACGTCGTCACCTCCAAAGACGGCGACCGGGACAACGGCCTTATTGTCAATACCGTTTCTCAGGTCACCAGCACGCCGAATCGGGTCTCTGTTGTCATCAGCAAGCAAAATTATTCCCACCATATTATCCGGCAAACCGGGCTGATGAACGTCAATTGCCTGAGCAGCGACACGCCGCTCCAGGTGTTTGAGACCTTTGGCTTCCAAAGCGGCAGAACCGTCGACAAATTTGCCGGCTGCGCCGCGCCGCGCAGTGATAACGGCCTTGTCTTTCTGTCCAAATACATCAATTCCTTCCTCTCTCTGAAGGTGTCTCAATATGTGGATTTGGACACGCACGGTATGTTCCTGTGCGAGATTACCGAGGCCCGCGTCATTTCCGACCGGCCCACCATGACCTACGCGTACTATCAGGAGCATATCAAGCCCAAACCGCAAGGTGCGGGGAAGAGGGGCTTCGTCTGCAAGGTCTGCGGTTATGTTTACGAGGGAGAAGCTCTGCCGCAGGACTTCATTTGTCCGCTGTGCAAGCACACCGCAGCCGATTTTGAGCCTATTGCCGACACGGAAAAATAGTCTCGGCGCACTGCTTTTTGTAAAGGGCTTGCCCCTGCTCTCCCACCGCTTTATCCCATCGTACCCATCCAAAACCGCCGGGGCGAGAAGCCCCGGCAAGCTCTGTTGACCGTTTCAAAAAAGGCGCCCCTTTTCCGGCCGGAAAAGGGGCGCCCGTTCCTTTTGCGGCGCGGGACAACGCCCGACGCCGGCCTAAAAGTTGTGCTGCATAGCTTGGAGGTACTCGGTCGGGGACATCCCGGCCAGCCGCCGAAAGGTCTTTGAAAAATGATAAATACTGCCGAAGCCGGTCATCCGAGCCACCTCTGTAACCGAAATCTGCCGGGTGTACAGCAGTATCTGCGCCCGCCAAATGCGCCGGCGGGTCAGATAGGCAAAAATGCTCTCGCCGGTGCTCTCTTTAAACCGCCGATTCATGTAGTCAAAGCTGTAGCCGAACGCCTCCTCCAACAGCCTGCCGTTCAGCGGCCGGTCTAAGTTTTCCTCTAAAAAGTCCGCCAACCGACGAACGCCGCTCTCCCGAAAGGTATGCAGCGGCCCGGCCAGGGCTTCGGAATAGGCGCATTGCATGGCGCGCCGCTCCTTTTTTGTGACGCCGTTTTTCACAGCCTCTGCATTTTTATACTGCGTTTTTTTCCACAAGGCGCGGTTTATTCTTGTGCTGCTCCGCTTCCCGGCGCCGCCTGCGGCGGCAGGGGACTGCCGCACATTGTCCCGCGCCGGACGCACATTATCCTACGCCGTGCAGGCTGCACTGCCCCGGCCGCACACCCCCGGCGCGGTAAAGTTTTTTGGAGCCGCCTCCCGCGTTTTGCGCCCCGCGTTACCCGCGCAGGATGCACTGCCCCGGTGCCGGCTGCAACCACCCTCGCGTTTCACCCCGGCCGCACACCCCTCGGTGCCCTGCCGCGAGCAGCGCCCGGTTGCCGCCGTCGGCCGATTTTACACAGACTTTACAAAAGAAGGCTTTTTTCCTTTACACAAGGTCGGTATCATAAAAAGCGGTAAAAGCCAAAGAAAAATAAAAAAGGATGTGTTGTTATGAAAAAACTGCTTGCATTGTTTTTGACCGCCGCCTGTGCCTGTGCACTGCTGGTCGGCTGCGGCGCTAAAGAAAACAGCGTCTCCACCGACGGCTCCACCTCTATGGAAAAGGTTATCGGCGCCCTGGGCGAAGCCTTTAAGGCTCAAAACAGCGGGATCGATTTCACTTATAATCCCACCGGGTCGGGCAGCGGTATTAAGGCCGTAAAAGAAGGCAATTGCGATATCGGCCTTTCCAGCCGGCGCCTGAAGGACGAAGAAAAGTCCGCCGGCCTTACCGAAACACTGCTGGCCTATGACGGTATCGCCGTTATCGTGCACCCGGACAACCCGGTGCAGTCCCTCACGCTTAAAGAGCTTGCCGACCTGTACACCGGAAAAATCCAAAATTGGAAACAGCTCGGCGGCGCGGATTCTCCGGTCGTTCTCATCGGGCGAGAAGCTGCCAGCGGCACACGGAACGGCTTTGAATCCATCACCGGTACCGTAGGAAACTGCACCTATCGTCAAGAGCTGACCTCAACCGGCGACGTCATCACCACCGTGTCGCAAAACCCCGCCGCCATCGGTTACGCATCGCTTGCCGCCGTCAAGGACAGCATTAAGGTTCTGCAAGTGGAAGGGGTTGCTCCCTCGGAGAAAACCGTGCGCGACGGAAGCTACAAAATCTGCCGACCCTTTATGCTGGTGACCAAAACCGGCGCGACCCTTTCCGGTTCCGCTCAAAAATTCATGGACTTTGCTCTCTCGGACGCCGCAGCGCCGCTCATCACAGCGGCCGGCGCCGTCACGGTAAAATAATCCCCCGCTGCGGCCGGGTTTCCCGGCAAAAGCTGTGCCCCGCCGCCCAGCCTGCGTAAAAAAGCCTACCTGCGGCCGGGAAACCCGGCCACAGGGCAGAGAAGGAGTCCCCCTTAAATGAACGATAAATCGCGAAAAACTCCAGAACGATTTTTGCACGGTGTCTTTTTGCTGCTCGGTCTTGTCACCGTCGGCTGCGTGCTGCTGATAACGGTGTTCCTCATTGTGTCCGGCCTGCCGGCCATCCGAAAAATCGGCCTTGTTGATTTTCTGTTCGGAAAAACCTGGGCCTCGACCGCTAAAGAGCCCTCCTTCGGCATTCTGCCGTTTATCCTGACCAGCGTCTACGGCACGGCCGGCGCCCTGGTTCTCGGCGTGCCGATCGGCTTTTTCACCGCCGTTTACCTTGCAAAGCCGGCGCCGGCCGGCGTTCGCGCCGTTATGCAATCGGCAGTCAGCCTGTTGGCCGGGATCCCCTCGGTGGTCTACGGCCTGGTCGGCATGCTGGTGCTGGTGCCCGCCATTCGCCGCCTTTTTCATCTGGCAGACGGCTCCGGCCTGCTCGCCGCCATTTTGGTGCTGTCCGTTATGATCTTGCCCTCGGTCATCAAGGTTTCGATAACAGCGCTGCAGGCCGTTCCGCGAGAATATGAGGACGCCTCGCTGGCCTTGGGCGCCACACCGACGGAGACCTATTTCCGCGTCTCGGTGCCGGCAGCCCGAAGCGGCATTGCGGCCGCTGTCGTGCTGGGCGTCGGACGTGCCATCGGAGAAGCTATGGCCGTCATGATGGTTTCGGGCAACGCCCCGAATATGCCGAGCCTTTTTCAAAGCGTCCGTTTTTTAACCACCGCCGTTGCCGGCGAAATGTCTTACTCCAGCGGCCTGCAGCAGCAAGCGCTGTTTTCCATTGCGCTGGTGCTTTTCCTGTTCATCTTGCTGCTGAACGCCGTGCTCAACTTCTTTTTAAAGCGCAGTAAGGAGGGGTCGTGAATGTTAAAGCACCCTCTGCCGCTCCGCCGGCGGCTTTACGGCGGCGTCTGCCGTTTTTTGATGTTTTTTTGCACCCTGCTGACCGGCGCCCTGACGCTTTTTCTCATTGTTTTTGTGCTGATAAAAGGGCTTCCGCACCTGTCCCTTTCCTTTCTCACCACCTCCCCCAGTTACCTTTCGGGGCGGGTCGGTATTCTGCCGGATCTTCTCAACACCCTCTATATCGTTATTGCCTCGCTGCTGCTGGTGCTTCCGCTCGGCGTCGGCGCCGCAATTTACCTGAATGAATACGCCAAAAATCAACGCATCGTAAAGCTTATCGAATACGCTGCCGAAACCCTCTCCGGCATTCCCTCGGTTATTTACGGGCTGGTCGGAATGCTCTTCTTCTGCCGCTTCTGCTCGCTTCGCACCTCGCTGATTGCCGGTGCGCTGACCCTCGCCATCATGAATCTGCCGACGGTTCTGCGCACCACGCGTGAAAGCCTCAAAACCGTTCCGCAGAGCTACCGCGAAGGTGCCTTCGGCCTCGGCGCGGGGCGCGGACGCGTTCTGCGCACCGTGGTGCTGCCCTGCTGCATGGACGGTATCCTCACCGGCTGTATTCTCTCGGTCGGTCGAATTGTCGGGGAGTCCGCCGCCCTGCTTTTCACCGCCGGCCTTGCTCACACCGTAAACGACTTCTTTTCGGGGCTCGGCCAACCGGGTGCCACCCTGACCGTCGCCCTTTACGTCTACGCCAAAGAACGGGGCGACTTTCAAAGCGCCTTTGCCATTGCAGCGCTGCTTCTGCTGCTGACCCTGCTTTTAAATCTTGCGGCCGACCTGACGGCCAAGCATTTTCAAAGGAAAAAACAACTATGAAATCCGTTAACCAAACCGGGATTCCCCGCTGCGCTCTTCTCAACGACATCTCCTGCCTCGGCAAGTGCTCCGTAACCGTTTCCTTGCCCATCTTGGCGGTTTGCGGCATTGAGGGGGTCGCCCTGCCGACCGTGCTTCTCTCCACCCATACCGGCGGTTTTGACCGCCCGGCTCTTCTGGATCTCACCGATGAAATGAAGGCCTTTGCCGCCCACTGGCAGCTGCTTGACGTCTCCTTTGATGCCATTTACACCGGCTTTTTCGGGGATCTCTCCCAGCCGGAAATCGGCAGGCAGTTTCTGGCGACCTTTAAAGGCCCGTCCACCCGAGTTCTTGTGGACCCGGTGCTCGGAGACAACGGCGCCCTTTATCCCTGCTTTTGCAGCGCGCAGGTAACGGCCATGCGCCGGCTGTGCGCAGAAGCCGACGTCATCACGCCCAACCTGACCGAAGCCGCCCTGCTGACGGACAGTCCGCAGGACACCCCCGCCGAGGAGCTTTTGCAACGTCTGCCGTATAAAAACGTCATTATCACCGGGGTGATCTCCGGGGAAAACATCGGGTATCTGGCTCGGCTGGGGCATCAACGTCTGTCGGTTTGGAAGCCGCGGCTGCCGCTTCAACTGCACGGGGCCGGAGACGTTTTTGCCTCGGCCCTCTGCGCCGGCATGATGGCGCTGCCCGGCGACCTGCAAGCACTTCTGCCGCTTGCACTGCAAAAGGCCGCCGATTTTTGCGACGCCTGTATCCGTGCGACTGCTCAAAGGCAGCCGGCTCACTGGTACGGCCTTGCCATTGAGGACGTTTTGAAAGAAGGGAGTTTTTTATGAGCACGATTTTATCGGTCCACGACCTGTGTTTGTGGTACGGCAATCACCAGGCGCTCAAAAACATCAGCATTGACATTCCTCAAAACAGCATTACCGCGCTGATAGGACCGTCCGGCTGCGGAAAATCCACCTTTTTAAAGACGCTCAATCGAATGAACGACCTGATTCCGGGCGTCCGAGTGACCGGCAGCGTGCAGTACCGCGGAGAGGACATCTTTGCCCCCGGTACCGATTTGAGCACCCTGCGCCGACAGATCGGCATGGTGTTTCAAAAGCCCAACCCGTTTCCGATGAGCATTTACGACAACGTGGCCTACGGCCCCAGGACCCACGGCATACGCAACCGGGCGCGATTAAACGAGCTGGTGGAGCGCTCTCTGCGTGACGCGGCTCTTTGGGAGGAGGTCCGCGACCGTCTCCATAAAAACGCGTTGGGGCTGTCCGGCGGCCAGCAGCAACGGCTGTGTATTGCGCGGGCCCTGGCAGTAGAGCCCGATATTTTGCTGATGGACGAGCCAACCAGTGCACTGGATCCGATTTCCACCTCAAAGATCGAGGAGCTTGCTATTTCGCTCAAAGAGCGCTATACTATAGTTATCGTGACCCATAATATGCAGCAGGCTGTCCGTATTTCAGATCGTACCGCGTTCTTTTTGCTGGGAGAGCTGGTGGAATACGGCGGCACCGAGCAGCTTTTCGCAAAGCCGACCGACCGCCGCACCGAGGACTATATTACCGGGAGGTTTGGATAATGCGAAATCGTTTTGACGAACAGTTGTCTCTGCTGCATGAGCAGCTGATTGAAATGGGCGCGCAGTGTGAGGAGCTGATCGGACTGAGTGTCCGTGCGCTGACCCTGCACGACCGCGCTCTTGCCAAAACCGTCGCTCCGCTGGGCGCACAGGTCGACCGAATGGAGCGTTCCATCGAATCCCTTTGCCTGAATCTGCTGCTGCGGCAGCAGCCGGTCGCCGGCGATTTGCGGCAGGTTTCCGCCGCACTGAAAATGATAACCGATATGGAGCGTATCGGCGATCAGGCGGAGGACATCGCCGAGATCGTCTCCCTGCTCGGGGATCGTTCCCCGCAAGACCTTTCGCTGCTGCCGGAAATGGCCCGTGCCGTTTCCGCCATGGTCACCGAAAGTGTAGACGCCTACGTCCAAGGAGATCTGGCTCTGGCGCGAAAGGTCGTTTCGGACGATGACGCCGTCGACGACCTCTTTCTTCAGGTTCGTCAACGCCTGACGCAGCTGATTGCCGACAACCCCGCCGAGGGGGCTGCCGCGCTGGATCTTTTGATGATTGCCAAGTACTTTGAGCGCATCGGCGACCATGCCGTTAATATTGCACAATGGGTGGCCTTTTCAGTCACCGGCGTGCATGAGGAGTGAATCAAATGGCTTTCTATTGTGTGGAGGACGACGCCGGAATCCGGGACATTGAGTTGTACGCGCTTCAAGCGGCCGGCTACGAAGCGGTCGGCTTTGAGGACGCAGACGCCTGCTGGCAGGCCCTGCAAAAGGACCCGCTGCCGCAGCTCATTCTCTTAGACGTCATGCTGCCCGGAATGGAAGGAACGGAGCTTTTGCGTCGCATCCGCGCCGTGGATCGGCTCTGCCGAATTCCGGTTATTTTGGCGACTGCCAAGGGCGCCGAGTACGACCGGATCCGAGGGCTGGATTTGGGCGCCGATTATTACCTGACCAAGCCCTTCAGCGTGCTGGAGCTTCTGTCCTGCGCACGCGCCGTTCTTCGGCGGTGCGGCACACAAGAGCCGGTGCTTCTCTCGGCCGGCGGCCTGCAAATGGATCTTGAGGCGCGCACCGTTTCGGCCGACGGCCGACGTCTTGAGCTGACCTATAAGGAATTTGAGCTGCTGCGTCTGTTTCTGCAGCATCCCGGCCGCGCCTTTACCCGGGAAAACATCATGCAGCAGGTCTGGGGCAGCGACTATTTGGGCGAAAGCCGCACGGTAGATATGCACATTCGCACCCTGCGCCAAAAGCTCGGTGTTTACGGCGAAAAGATTCAAACCGTCCGCAACATCGGGTACCGTCTGGAGGAATCCGTATGACCCGAAAAATCTTTCGCTCCATTCTGGCCGTCGCCGGCACGATCTTTCTGCTCAGTTTGCTGCTGATTCTCGGCTGCCTGTACCGCTATTTCGGCAGCGTTGCGCAAAAGCAAATGGAGGACGAGCTTTCGCTGGCTGCCGTTTCGGTAGAGCAAAACGGCACGGCGTTTTTAAAGGCCTTTTCCTCCGATCGGCTCCGCCTGACCTGGATCGACGCCGACGGCGCCGTTCTTTATGACACGAAAAACGACGCCGAAACCCTTGAAAATCATGCCGACCGTGCCGAGATCCAAAGCGCCCTGCGCACCGGGGAAGGGGAAAGCTCTCGCTACTCGGCCACGCTGCTGCAAAAAACCCTGTACCGAGCCCGCCGCCTGTCAGACGGTTCCGTCCTTCGTGTTTCCATGAGCCGTGCCACCGTCGGCGTGCTTCTTCTCGGGATGCTCCAGCCGATTGTTCTCATTTTGTTTGCGGCGCTGGCGTTGTCGGGCGCCTTAGCCTACCGTCTGTCTCGCCGCATTGTCGCTCCGCTCAACGAGCTGGATTTGGATCACCCGCTGCAAAACGACGCTTACGAAGAGCTTGCGCCTCTTTTGGATCGGCTGCACCGGCAGCACGCTCAAATCGACCGGCAGCTGCGACAGCTGCAACAGCGCACCGAGGAGTTTGAGCAGATTACCGACAGTCTGCAGGAGGGGCTTGTTCTGCTGGCACCCGACAAAACGGTGTTGAGCCTGAATCCGACCGCGCGCCGCCTGTTTTCGGCGGAGGACGACTGTGTCGGCAAGAGCTTTTTGACCCTGGACCGCACCCCCGCCCTGACTCGGGCGATTGAAAACGCTCTGCAAGCCGGTCACAGCGAGATCACCGTCCGGAGAGCCGACAGGATTTGGCAGCTTGATCTCAGCCGTATCGATCCCGCCGATGCCGATTCCGACCCAAGCGGGGCTTCCGGCCTCGTTTTGCTGGCCTTTGACATCACCGAAAAAGAAACGGCGCAGCAGCGCCGCCGCGAATTTACCGCCAACGTGTCTCATGAACTGAAAACGCCGCTGCAGGGCATTATCGGCAGCGCCGAGCTGATTGAAACCGGCCTTGCCCGGCCGGAGGATCTCCCGCGGTTTGTCGGCCAAATCCGCGCCGAAGCGCAGCGGCTTGTTTCGCTCATCAACGACATTATCCGGCTTTCTCAGCTTGACGAGGGAGACACCCTGCCGTCGGAAACCGTCGACCTGCTGCCGCTGGCTCGTGAGGTCGCCGGCGACCTGCAATCAGAAGCCGACGCTCACCGGGTCACCCTTTCGGTGACAGGCGACAGCGCCTGTATTCGCGGGGTCCCGCGCCTTTTGTATGAAATTCTTTATAATCTTTGCGACAATGCCATTCGCTACAATGTCGAAAACGGCCGCGTGTCCCTGCGGGTTTGTGCCGACGCCGACCGCGCCGTTGTCACCGTTACCGATACCGGAATCGGGATTGCTCCCGAAGAACATGAACGTATTTTTGAGCGGTTCTACCGGGTCGACAAAAGCCATTCCAAGTCCTCCGGCGGCACCGGTCTCGGCCTGTCCATTGTTAAGCACGCTGTTTTGTACCATCGCGGCACCCTCTCGCTGCAAAGCGCCCCCGGACAGGGGACCTGTGTCACCGTGACCTTCCCGCGAGAGACCCCTTCGCAATAACCCCCGGCGCGGTAAGGTTTTTTGGAGCCGCCTCCCGCGTTTTGCGCCCCGCGTTACCCGCGTCGGCTGCACTGCCCGGTGCCGGCTGCTTTTTTTGCCGGACGCACATGGCCCGGCGCTAATCACCTTCTTTGCCGGCTCCTCACCGTCCGGCACAGCGCCGTTTTTCACAGCCTCTGCATTTTTATGCTGCGTTTTTTCCACAAGGTGCGGTTTATTCTTGTGCTGCGCCGCTTCTCGGCGCCGCCTGCGGCGGCAGGGGACTGCCGCACATTGTCCCGCGCCGGACGCACGTTATCCTACGCCGTGCAGGCTGCACTGCCCCGGCGCATTGCATGGCGCGCCGCGCAGGCTGCATGCCCCCGGCGCATTGCATGGCGCGCCGCGCCGCCTGCGGCGGCAGGGCGCGCCCCTTTCTCAAAGACGCTGATGTCGGCGTCTTTTTCTTTTTTTCCGGCGCCCGCGGCAAGTCCTCCCCGGAGAAAAAGGGAAGGAGGCCGCAGCGACCTTGCCCCACACCGGCCGCACACCCCCGGCGCGGTAAAGTTTTTTGGAGCCGCCTCCCGCGTTTTGCGCCCCGCGTTACCCGCGTCGGCTGCACACCCCCACACCGGCCGCAACCACCCTCGCGTTTCACCCCGGCCGCAACCGCCCTCGCACTTCACCCCGGCCGCAACCGCCCTCGCACGTCACCCCGGCCGCAACCGCCCTCGCGCTTCACTCCTATTGACAAAGCCCCTTTTTTCCGCGCCCTTTTTGTCACCGCAGGCAGGGTGCTGTCACCCCGACACCGCCCAAAGCATAAACTGCTATTGGGTGATATTATGAATCATGCTGTTTTGTTGGCGCTGATTGCCACGCTGGGGACCTGGTTTGTGACCGCTCTCGGCGCCGCTGTCGTTCTTTTTTTCAAAAAAACCGACCAAAAAGCCCTAAATCTCATGCTGGGCTTTGCCGCCGGCGTTATGATTGCCGCCAGCTTCTGGTCCCTGCTGGAGCCGGCCATCGAACAGGCTCAATGCCGACTGAAAACACCGGCTTGGCTTGTGGTTTCTATCGGGTTTTTGTGCGGCGCCCTCTTTATGTGGGCCTCCGACAAGGCTGTTACTTACACCCGTCGCCGACTCGGCGGCGAAAAGGCCGTTTTTGAAGATCGTATCAACCGCATTGTGCTGCTGGTGCTTTCCATTACGCTGCATAATATTCCCGAGGGCCTCGCCGTCGGCGTTGCTTTTGGCGCACTGCATGCAGACGGCTTTTCGCCCGAAGCGCTCATGGGCGCCGTAACCATTGCCGTCGGGATCGGTCTGCAGAACTTTCCGGAGGGCGCCGCCGTGTCGCTGCCACTGCGCCGAGAAGGCTGCAGCCGCACCAAAAGCTTTATCATTGGGCAGGCTTCGGGGCTCGTGGAGCCGATTTCCGGTGTTATCGGCGCACTTTTGGTCGTTTCCATTCGGACGATTTTGCCGTTTGCGCTGGCCTTTGCCGCCGGCGCCATGATTTTAGTCGCCGTACACGAGCTGATTCCGGAGTGTCAGCAGCAAAAAAACGTCAGCCCCTACTTTTCCACCATGGGCATTGTCGCCGGCTTTGCACTGATGATGCTGCTGGACGTCGCGCTCGGCTGACCCCCATTAGCCCCGCCCGGCCAATCCCTTTGCCGGACTTCCCGCAGCCCTTGTTGCCCTGCCGCGACCGCGCAAAAGCCCATCGTTTTTCGTGCCTCTTCGTCCGTTACAAAAAAAAGAGCCCGGCCGCTTTTATTGATGTGTGATAAAGAAGCAATAGAAGTGTAAAAAATTTTGCCGTTCCTATCCGGCACTTGCGCATTGTG
>CAKSSH010000021.1 GCA_934488695.1 uncultured Oscillospiraceae bacterium | reverse complement strand
AGAAGAAAGGGAATCGGCAGAACGCTTTTTCTTGCGGCAAAAGAATGGGCGAAACAAAAAGGAGCTAAAAAGCTCTACATATCTGCACACTCAGCCGTTGAAAGTCAAGCCTTTTATAAATCAATGGGGTGTGTTGAGGCGGAAGTTTATAATCAAAAACATGTTGAAGATGAACCGTATGATTGTCAATTGGAATGCGTTCTTTAGGCGACAGTATTCAGCATATAACTTCCAGTTTGTCGAACTAAAGCATAAGACCGCTTGCATCTTGCAGGCGGTCTTGATTTATGTTCAGATAATGAAAAAATCGGTATTGCGTTCAATTATCATCCCAACTATATAAATCATCTTATTATTTCCGAAACGGGGCTTTCACTTCATAAATATCTTCTTCAATACCGTATTCAAAAAGCAATCGGATTGCTTCAATGCACGGATATGTCCGCTCAGGAAATTGCCACAAAAGTAGGATTCTCCGATTATAATCATTTTCTTAAATACTTTAAGCAGTTTACAGGATACACGACTTCTTTTTTTCGATAAATTATAATAAAAGAAAGACCTCTTTTCAGAAGTCTTTCTTTTTACAGTCCATTTTTACGTATGATTGTAAAGTATTTTACCGATTATATGTATTTTTCCAATGAAAAGCTTGAAATGCGGATATGCTTACGGTCTACCGTATATGACATACAAAGCCTCTCCCCCGTATTGTCATACTGAACAAAGGGATAAAAACAGCTTCCTTTCATATCGGCCTGCAACAAAACAGTACTGTTTTCAAGGTTGTTTCGGTCAATTTTAAGTATACCGATATGGTTTCTGTCTGTGGGGGCGTGGAATAAATACAGTTCATTTCTAAACAAAATAAAATCCGAACGGGATTGACTGTCGCCCACCAATACGGGCTTTGCCCAGGTTTTTGTTTGCAGGTCGTAATAGGTCAAAATTCCGTAATTAGAGCCCCACTCGTTTCGGTTGTCCCCCGGAAGAGGATTCCCGTTCTCGTCAACTTTCGGCTCCCACTGTCTTACAAAATAGTATGCTTTATCATCTAAAACATAAACTGCGTTCTCCCAAAGGGTATCGTTCCTAAAAGCGCCCTTGCCTTCGTCGGGCTGAGCAACATATTCCCAGGTAATCAAGTCGGTACTTTTGATTATACAGGTAAAATTACCGCTGTATGCACCGGTATAATAATATGTAAGTCCGTTTTCGATACGGGTGGTAAGCTTCTGCATAATACCTATATCCGAACGCATTTCTTTATAGCCGATACCGTTAAAACTAAGAGCGTTTTTTATACCCGAGGTGCTGAAGTCGTTTACAGTATCACATACCTTGAAGCGATTGACTTTAATATCTCCCAATTTTTCGGATTTAATGTTAAAGGTACGGTATAAACGGTAATATTGATTGTCTATAAGAGCCGTCCACAACACATATATATTATCGGGCTCATCCTTCTTTTGCATAAGAATCGTGTCATAAACTTTTAAGACTTTATGACCTAACAAATTGCCGCCAACCGACATTATATCAATTACGGTCTTATTATTCATATCTTTTATCGGGGCATATGCCAGTCGGGCTGTTTGAAAGTCGGGATTTTCCTTGTCGGAAAAGGTATTCGCATAATAGGACACATAAATATTATCATCGGCGTAACAAAATGTCGATACATGACACATCTTGTCACCGCTTTTTTCAAAATCTCCGAGAATCGACCCGTTAATCTCATTTGCAAATGAAATTGCTTTTTCACTGTTATCCTTAACAGTTTCTATAACGGCATAGTCCGTTTTCTCCATCTTTACACACGGATATACTATATGCTTATTATCGGTCGTAATATCGGGTGTGAAAATATCGTTTTTATTGATTTTCATAAATCTCGGTTCTCCTTTTTTGCTTTGTTTTTATGAAGTAATAAATTAAGAAGTGCTATGATTATTGAAACCAAGGATATGCTTTCATTGAATACACCTACCCAAGACTCAACAAATATGTCATAAATTAAAAATGAACAGGATACAGGGAAAGATATAATTTTCGTGAGTAGCGGATTTTTAAGCCACAATGAAATCGTCACAAAAACCGAAGCGATTATGGGAAGAAGATTTATGTATGAATTCATGGTGATTATTCCGAGAGTGAGATTGACCGAAATAAAAAACACCGGCCATATCACTTTATCCGCCCAATTCTTTTCTTTTCGGTTAACAAAAACCAATTCTCTGAATATTCCGACAAAATTGGGTATTGCCCCGCCGATTGCGCCAAGGCATAAATAATGAACACTCCAACATATATCTGCGCACAGTTTGCAAATAATAAGTTTTTTCCGCTCTTTTTGCTGATATATGCAAAACAGAAAAATCATTGCGCCTATGCCGAAAATCCAAGCCGTAGCTTTTATTATCCTCACCGCCCGAATATATTCTTGAAAAGCAAGCTTTATTATGTTATAATTATATTGCAAATCACATTCTATTCAATAACATATATTGTTTTTTTCTGACACTATCTTGTATTTACAAGGAGCAACATAATATGGAAAATTACCGCTATGAAGACTATTCTCAAATAAAAGAGCATACCCCTTGTGTTGTAAACTACGATATTATAAGAACAAAAAACAAATTAAGCGATACGGCAAATTGGCATCATAATATTGAAATACAATTATGCTGTGAAGGGTCAGGTTTCGTATTATTAGACGGCGTCAGAACAGAAATAGATGTTGGTGATATTGTTGTGGTAAACTGCAATACCATTCATTTTACCGGTACCGATGACTATATAAAATATCATTGTATAATAATAGATAATGATTTTTGCGTCAATTCGGGCATTGATTGTTCTGACATTCAATTTGAAAATATTTTTAAAAATACAACAATCATGAACATTATTATTCAAACGGTTCAAACATACAAAAATCCGAATGATATTTGCTATAAGGCAAAACTGCAATACTTGATTCTCAAAATATTAATTGAAATCAGAATGTGTCATACCAAATGCGTTTCCATGACAAATCACGGTAAAAAATATTTCAAAGAGGTGAAAGATACAATACTTTATATCCAAAGCAACTATGATAAAAAAATCACCTTGGCGGAACTGTCTAAAGAAACATATATTGACAAGTATACTTTATCAAAAAAATTTAAAGAATTTACTGGAATAACAATTGTAAATTATATTAATAATTACCGCTCAAAAATGGCATTGTCAATGATACAAAACGGAGAGCAAATTAATAATACTGCAATACTTTGCGGTTTTAACAATATTTCTTTTTTTACAAAGACATTTAAAAAGCACACCGGAAATTTACCCTCGTTTTATAAAATGAAACAATCTCTTTAACGCTGATTTGAACAAAATAAGCTTTTCCTCTTTTGTCCTGAAAAATCATATGATTATATTGCACAAGCCCCACAGAGTTTCTTACTCTGTGGGGCTTGTGTATCTCTCAATCGGTTGCTTTTTGAAAGTGTCCTTATGAGAACCCACCTTTTACTAGGCTTTTCGGCTGTGCTTTTTGGCACCTCCTGCGAGAATCGAACTCACAACTAACCCTTAGGAGGGGTTTATTATATCCATTTAACTAAGGAGGCGTTTTAAAATCCAGAACATGATTCAATTTTAAAGATGGGGCTTTACCCTGCCGAAATGCTTCTTCGCAAGAGACGCATCTTTCCGCAAAAGTGCGGCGGCACAGGCTACTGTAATCAATATCTTACACCACCCGGCGGGTTTTGTCAATGTGTTGTCGGAAATTGACTTTTCGAGAAAAGGATGGTACAATAAAATCAATATCCGTCAGGATACGGAGGGACCTTTATGAAAATTGTAGTTTTGGACGGACGCGCGCTGGCTGCCGATGATTTGAATTATGAGGATTTTCGGCAGTTCGGAGAGCTTGAAGTATATGATAATACGGCGCGGGAGGATATTGTTGACCGTATTGGGGACAGTGAAATTGTTCTTGTCAACAAGGTGGTGCTCACCCGGGATATTCTGGAAAAATGTCCCAACCTGAAGCTTATTCAGGTGATGGCGACCGGGTACAATGTGGTAGACCTTGAAGCTGCTGCCGCACGCGGAATTGCGGTAGCCAATATTCCGGCCTATTCAACCGATTCGGTGGCGCAATACGTGTTTGCCTGTATTTTGCAGTTTTGCAATCGCATTGATGTGCATAATCGCAGTGTGCATGCCGGAGACTGGATCACATCCGAGACCTTTTCCTATCGGGTCGCACCGCTGTGCGAGCTTGCCGGGAAAACGCTCGGAATTGTCGGCTTCGGTGCTATCGGAAAGGCGGTTGCCCGCATTGCTAAGGCTTTTGAGATGAATGTTCTTGTGTATTCCAGAACCCTTTATCCGCAGTTTGAAAGCGCAACCTTAAAATTTTCGGATTTAAACACGCTTTTGCAAAACGCCGATTTTGTTACACTGCATTGCCCGCTGACGGCG
Organism: uncultured Oscillospiraceae bacterium; assembly: GCA_934488695.1. Classification (GTDB taxonomy): domain Bacteria; phylum Bacillota; class Clostridia; order Oscillospirales; family Ruminococcaceae; genus SIG578. The sequence goes on along the minus strand of CAKSSH010000021.1, from coordinate 21,407 downwards.
GCAACGCAGGGAATGATCGGCATGGAGCAGCTGCGAATGATGAAAAAAAGCGCCGTGCTGATAAACTCGGCGCGCGGGCCGGTTGTGGTGGAGCGGGATCTTGCGCAGGCGCTGGAAGAGGGCGTCATTGCCGCGGCGGCAGTGGATGTGCTTTGTCATGAGCCTATGCAGTCGGACTGCCCGCTGTACACCGCACCGAATTGTGTCATTACCCCGCACATTGCATGGGCTCCGCTGGAAACGCGCCGGCGGCTGCTTCAAATTGCCGTATCTAATCTCGCCGGATTTATTGCCGGCGAGCCGAAGAATATTGTTCAATAAGGGGGATTTTTATGTCTAGCTTGCCTTTCTCTTTTCGCATTGGTGATTTTTCCTCGGTGGCAGGAATTTTCGGAGTGCTCAGCAGCTTGACCTCAATGGTGGGGCTGGCGCTTTACGTGATATTCGGTATAGCTATCCTGAAACTGTGTGGTCGGTTTGGGCTGCGCGGCGGCTGGATGGGCTTTGTTCCGATTGTCGGAATGTATAAGATGGGCGATATTGCAGAGCATATCTGTGCGCTGCGCGGGATGCCTAAAAAATATAAAGGAAAGATTTTGGGATTGTCCATTGCCATTTTGGCACTTTGCGTGCTGATAATTGCCGGAACGGTTGGTCTGGTTCTTTCCGGGTGGTTTTACGTGACGGATTTAGACCGCGAAGAGTATATCGGCGTTATTGTCCTTTTTTCCCTTGCGCTGCTTCTGACAATTGTTGCCATGCTTGTGCTGGGTATTGTACTGTCGGTTTTTGAGTATATCGCCATGTATCAGATTTTCAGTTTTCTTGCGCCGCGCGATGCGGTCGCTTTTGAGGTGCTCAGCATACTGTTCCCCTTAAGCGGCCTTTTTCTGCTGATTGCTGCGTGCAAACAGCCGGAGCCGATCGCTTGTGCCTATCCGGGCGCTGCGCCTTACGGAACCTCGCCATTCGGAACACCTTATCCGCCGCAGGCACAACAGCCGGTCACTCCGCCGCAGGCACAGCAGCCGGCCACTCCGCCGCAGGCGGCGCCCATTGTAGAAAATGCGCCGGAGGAACAGAATAACGGATAGGGTGTATGCCCGTCGGGAGGACTGTTTTTATGAACAGTATTCGCTATACCTATGAGCAATTGCATACCTTTTGCTGCGACGCCTTTGAAAAATTCGGCTTCACAAAAGAAGAGGCTGAAAAGATAACCGATGTTTTGCTGCTGTCGGACCTGTACGGAATCGAGTCTCACGGAATGCAGCGCCTGGTGCGCTATCATAAAGGGATTGAAAAGGGTCTGATTCAGGTTTCGGCGCAGTGCGAAACCGTGTTTGAAACACCGGTTTCGGCGGTGTTGGACGCACATGACGGCATGGGACAGCTGTCCTCGATTCGTGCGATGGAGCTTGCTATTCAAAAAGCAAAGAAAAGCGGGATGGCTGTTGTCAGCGTTCGGAACTCCAATCATTTTGGCATTGCCGGTTATTACGCTAAAATGGCTTGCGATCAAGGTCTTATCGGCTTTGCAATGACGAATTCGGAAGCAATTATGGTGCCGACCTATGCGCGGCTTGCCATGCTGGGCTCCAATCCCATTGCTGTCAGCATGCCGGCAGACCCGTACCCGTTCTTTTTCGATGCATCGACCACGGTGGTGACTCGCGGCAAGCTTGAAATTTACAACAAAAAAGACCAGCCGCTGCCGGAGGGCTGGGCGCTGGATGAAAACGGCTGCGGCTGTACCGACGCTGCGCGGGTGCTTTCCAATATCGTTTCAAAGAAAGGCGGCGGGATTCTGCCGTTGGGCGGTATTTGTGAGCAGTCCGGCGGACACAAGGGGTATGGTTACGGGATGCTCTGCGAAATATTCTGCTCTATTTTCTCCGGCGGCTTGACCTCCAACCACACCCATACCGACGGCAAGGGCGGGACCTGTCACGGATTCATGGTAATTGATCCGGCGGTGTTTGGGGACGCGGATGGGATGAAAAAGCGATTTTCTGCTTTTTTGCAGGAGCTGCGTTCTGCTCCGCGGGCCGAAGGACAACCGCGGATTTACACGCACGGCGAAAAGGAAATCGAAGCATATGCCGACCGGATGAAAAACGGGATCGATGTTCATATCCATACCGTGTCGGAAATGCGCGATTTGTGCGACTATTTGGGAATGGACAGTGTGCGGTACCTCGGAAATGTTGATTATTCCGGTGCCAAACAAAGCTCCTATCGATAAAAAATGACTGCGTGGTTTAAAGCCGCGGCGGCCGAAAGCGGTTCTCCCGCGGCGACAGTACTGTCACTGCGGGAGAATTTCTTTTTTGTCGTCAAATTGTGCGGAAAGGACAAAACGTCTATGGAAAATGCGGCAAAAATCAAGTATGATGTTCTCGAAGCCAGTCGGAAGGGTTTTTGCCGGTCATCTGTTTAAAGATTCTGGAAAAATAGTTGATATCCGTAAAGCCGACGGCGTCTGCCGCCTCCGAAACACGGCAGCTGCCGCTGAGCAGCAGGTCCTTAGCGCGGTCGATTTTCAGACGGTTTTGGAACTGAACGCAGCTCAGGCCGGTCAGATTTTTAAAGAGAGCGCGGAAATGGGAAGGCGAAAGCCCGGCCAAGGCACTGAGCTGTTCGGCCGAAAAACGTTCGGTATATTGTTCCTGCAGCAGGGAAATGATTTCGACAAGGCGCTGATAATGTGCGCTGTAGTTGCGCAGCCGCTCGGCATCATACAGCAGGGTGTGCAGAATGTCCAAAATCAGACTGCGGCATTTGAGCCGGTATCCGGTATTTTTCATTTGCCAGACACGGCATAGCTCCGCGAAATTCTCGGCCATGCGCAGGCTGTCGCTGTAACGAAACGAGCGGGGCAAACGGGCCAGCAGCTCGCCGGAAGCTTCGTCTGCCGGCGACAAGGGAAACCCCACCGAGTAAAAAGACCAGGGATCGTTTGCATCGCTGCAGGCACTGTAGGTTTCTCCCGTCGGAATCAGGAGGACCGTTCCTTTGCCGACCGTCTGCACGCCGTTTTGAAAATGGTACAGAGCCGTGCCGCTTTTTGCGTAAGCCAAAATGCAAAAACCGGTGTTTTGACGGCGCAAAAGCTGCCAGCCGGGGTCGGCCGGACGCTCAACGGCAAAAAGAGGTAATCCGACCTTAAAATCGATTTCCCGAGAGGGGGTCATGGAATCATCTCCTTTTTCTATCATAATAGCACAATTCGCCGAAAAAAGCAATGGTCGAGTTATACGACTGTATAAAGAAAGGAAGTACATATGAAAAAGCAAAATGATTTTCCAATTCCGGTGCGGGAGCTATGCGAGCGCTATGAAGCGCTGTACACAGCCGCTGTTAATGATGTGCTGCGAGAGATGGGTATTATCAATTGCACGCTGCCGCACAATATTATGCCGCTGAAGGATTGCATGAAGGTGTGCGGCATTGCGTTTACCATCTGTGGAAAAAAGGATAAAACGCCGGAGGGCGAAATGGAAAAACGCGCTGATATGCTGGAGGCGCTTGGCGAAAACAGCGTGGCTGTTTGGGAAACGAACGGCGACGATGAGTCGGCACAATGGGGCGAAATTATGACGCGTGCCGCAGCGCTGCGCGGTTGCCGCGGCGCCGTGGTTGACGGCGGCGTTCGGGACACCGATCGGGTGCTTTCTCAAAATTTCCCGGTTTTTTGCAGATACCGTTCTTCCAACGGAATGCTCGGCCGTTTCCGGATGACCGATTATCAGGTTCCGGTCACGGTGGGGCAGATCACGATCCGCCCCGGCGACGTTATCTTCGGAGATATAGACGGCGTGGTGGTCATTGCGCGGGAGTTGGCTTATGATGTTCTGGTGCGCGCAGAACACATCGGGGAGGAAGAGGCCGAAATTAAACGGCAGGTGGATAGCGGCGTTTCGCCGTCTGAAATTGTTGCTGCCGGCGGGTATTTTTAAGGTAAACTTTAATATAGGAGGATTATTATTATGACACAGCTCAAAGACAAGGTGATTATCATTACCGGGGCCAGCGGCGGCATGGGACGCGTCGTTTCCGAAGCTCTGGCCGAGACGGGGGCGCGTTTGGCGCTTTTCTCCAATGACTCCGAGGCGCTTTGTGCTCTTTCGGAAAAGATCTCTCAAAAAACCACCTGTATTTCTCGCACGGTGGACGTCTGTGACGAGGAGCAGGTGCGGACGGCGGTGGAGGAAACCGCACAGCAGCTGGGCGCACCGTATGCGCTGCTGAACCTGGCGGGGCTGAGCATTCCGGCGGAAATTTCGGAAATGAAGCTTGCCGACTTTGAAACGGTGATGGACGTCAATGTGCAAGGGACCTTCCTCTTTTCTAAGCATTTTGCCAATGCGGTGGATGCACAGGTCGGCGGTCAGATCATCAACATCGGTTCGATGGCTGCAAAGCGTGCAAATGGCAACGCGCCGGTGTATTGCACGGCCAAGGCTGCGGTCAATATGCTGTCGGCCGGTATGGCGATTCAGTACAAAAAGTTGAACATTCGAGTAACAACGCTCAATCCGGGCGGTACCGATACGCCCTTCTGGGGCAACCGGCCGGTGGACCGTCAGAAGCTGATGCAGCCGGATGATATTGCGGGAGCCATCTTGTTTGTGCTGACGCAGGACCGCCGGGTGGCGATCAGCGAGCTGAATTTTGAAAGCTTTTTGATGGGGTAAGTATATCATGGATTTGAAGAAAACAGCGCGTGGCATTTTTGAGCATTACCGCGAGATTTATCCCGAGGTCAAGCATTATTACGGAATCATCGCCTGTTACGGGCTGACGCTTTTTTGTGAGCAGAATCCGCAGGATGAGTCTCTGAAAAAGCTGCACCACGATGTTTTAAGCCGCTTCCCGGATAACATAGACCATCCCGACTATAATTTTCCGAGCTATCGTATCGGCGGAATTGCCACAGCGCGCTCGGTTTATAAGGGACTTTTAACGGGCGCGGAATATCGTGAGCGTCTGCAGACATATGCAGAGGAACTGATGCATGCACGCCGCAGTCCGGATGGGTTCGTGTCCATGCCTTATGAGGGCGGGGAGAACAAGGTTTGGATCGACGTTGCTTCGGCCGCCACCCCGTTTTTACTGTACAGCGGGCTTGTTTTGCAAAATCGGCAGTATTTGGACGAGGCGGTTTTTCAGACGCTTGCCATGTACAAGGTGTTTTTGGATCCCTCCTGCGGGCTTTTGCACCAGAGCCGTGGATTTTGCGGCGCGGGACAGTTGTCCGAGGATCATTGGAGCAGAGGAAACGGATGGGGCTTGTTCCCGCTGGCGGAGCTGTGTGCAGACCTGCCGGATGATCATCCGCAAAAGGAAAACTGTATTCGGCAATTTCGCGCTCATGTTGAGGCGTTGTGCGCTTGTCGCACTTCGGATGGCTTGTGGCGTCAGGAGCTTGTGCTGGATCATCTCGGAGAGCTTGATTCTTATCGGGAAACCTCCGGCAGCGGCCTTATTTTGTACGCGATCGGTCGTGGGATTCACACCGGTGTTTTGCCGCGTGAGCCTTACCTTGCAGTGCTGCGGCAGGGGGTACGGTCTCTTGTGGATTACGCAGTGGGGGAGGACGGGTCGATTCACCACTCCTGTCCCGGCTGCTTGTGCCCGGGAGACGGCTCGGTCTTTTACTATTTGAGCAAGCGTCCGTTTCCGGATGAGCCGCACGGAGCCGGCCCGGTGTTGATGGCGCTTGCGGCAGCGCAGCTTTGCGGACTTGAGGACTTGTAAGGAGGCGTGTTTTTATGCAGACACGAGAGGCGTATAAGGCTTTGATTCGGCACGAGGTTTTCGGCAATCGGCGGCTATCGCTTTGGCAAAAAGCACGTCGGATGTATCGGGAGCCGTCCCTTGCTGCGGTTTATCGGATTCGTGCATTTCAATATCACGTGAGCCGAAGCGGTTTTTGGCATCGATGGCGGGCCGGTCGACATTCCGACGTGCTTTGCCGGCGCTTTCAGATTTTTGTCGGCAGTCGGACGCAGATCGGCCGCGGTCTTGTTTTGCCGCATCCGACCGGTATTGTGCTTGGGCAGGCGGTAAAAATCGGTGAAAACTGCCGAATTTTTCAGCATGTAACGGTAGGAAGTCGTCGAAACGGAGATTACAAGCGCGGGCTTCAGCCGAACATCGGCAAGGACTGCACGTTGTTTTCCGGCTGCGCTGTAATCGGCGATGTTACTCTCGGCGACGGTGTGCAGATCGGCGCCAATGCAGTGATGAATAAAAACGCACTGCCCGGCAGTGTTTGGGCCGGTGTGCCGGCACGCTGTTTGTCAAAGGAGGTATAGATCGGTATGGAAATTGCAAACATCCGAACCTTTTCTGTCCCGGATCGTTGGATCATACACAGTTATTATACCTTAAATCCTTATGCGCCGGACGGCTCCGGGCGGATCCTCTGTGCCGGTTGTGATTTGTCACAGCAGACCGGTGAGGTGTTTGTGCTGGACCGCAACGGCAAGGTGCTGGACCGATTCGGAAAGCAGAGCGTCAGCGCAGCTTTTTTCCACACCGGGTTTTGGCAGTCTTGGGGGCCGGACGGTAAAACCGTTTATTATCAGTCGTCGAACGGGGACCCGGTGCACCCGCGCGTAACGGTGCGGGAGCTGGAAAGCGGACATGAAACCGATATAGAGGCGGATTGTGAGGGAACGCCGCCGTATGGAGAGCCGTTTTTGTATGGCCTTTCCGGGATGTATTATGCGGCGGGGTACGGCGACGGCCGGTACCATCCCGAGCAAAGCCCTGTTTTATTTCAAAATCGGGATCAGCACGGATTGTTTCTGGCATCGCCGAGCACCGGCAAGAGGCAGCTGCTTTTGTCGGTGCAGGACATTTTGGAAAAACATCCGTTGCGTCAGGAGTTTTTGGAGATGGACGCCCGGTTTGAAGGCGGCCTTACGCTGATGGTATATTGTGTGCGCTTCAGCCGAGACGGGCGGCAGCTGCTTTTCCATTTTGGCAATCACTGCGTGGACACCCGGCGCGGAGAGCCGCGCCTGCTCAGTTTGTTTACGGCAAATTATTCGCCGAAGGACGGCCTGAGCGAGGTCAGGCATGCATTGGATTTAAATTTTGAACAAAACGGCGTGCATTGGTCTTGGGATAATCGTGGCGGCTTGCTTGGCTATTTCGGAAAAAAAGGCGAGCCGATGTATTTGGCCGGAATTTCTCGGGACGGACGTAATTTTCATAAAATAAGCGACGCCAAACCGGTCGGCGGGCACCCGTCGGTATCTCCTGCCGACCCGAGCCTTATCGTGACCGACGGCACCTTTGAAGGGCAGGGGCGCGTTGTCTTTTTGAAAGACGGTCAGCCAGTGCTGGAAAAACGTTTGCCGCGCTGTAATTATGAAAACGGTGCTATTTTGCCCGGGCGCAATCCGTATTTTGTCTGTCATCACCCGGTTTTTAATGCTGATGGTAGTCGGGTTTTATGCAACATTTTGCCGGGTAAAAATGCACAGCTTTTAGAAATGCAGTTGTTTTAACGGAGGGAAAATATGAGCGACAGTGTTTTTCAAAAAGAAGAGATTGTCGGCGGCGCTTTTTCGTTGTCTCATTTGGGAGAAACGTTTTTTCCGGCGCCGGCAGCTGTCGGTACAGCCGGCTTTTCGATCCAATTTGAAAATGGGGAGCTCTATGCTCCGGCTCAGGCTGTTCACACCGATAGGACAGAGGACGATTTTCGGGTTGAAACCTTGGATTTCACGCCGTTTTGCGAAGGACGGCTGACGCGGTGCGAGCGGATTTTGCTTTACCGGCCGCACTGGATGTTTGTGCTGGATCGGCTGTCGGCAGCGAACCCCTTTCATCTGGAAACCGCTTTTTTTCCGAACGGCGATGACGGAGCGCTGCAGGAGCATATTGCCGATGACCGGCGAATTGTTTTGCGACGCGGCGAGGGCGGCGTGAAGTTTTTTTCGTTTCCACAAAACGGAGAGCTTATCTTTTCCCGGCAGGAGTCGGCAGGCAGCCCTGTCTATCGGTACGAAACGGCTCAGACACAGTGCAGCTGCACGACAATTTGGGTTTTGGCAATGGACGATACCGAGCGTGTTCGTCAGTGGCATATCAAAGGCACGCCGGGGACGGTGTCGGTGTTTTCGCCGGGAAATCGATGGGAATATCGACTGCAGCTTACCGAAACTGTGCCGGACGGATTTACGCTGACGACCGAAGAGGTCCATATAGAAAATGAAAGGAAATAATATTATGAGAGCAAATGTATTGACGGATTTTCAGCAAATGGAGCTGATGCAGCTGCCTGTGCCGAACGCGACGAAAAACTGCGCAGTCATTAAAATGCGTTATGCCGGAGTTTGCGGGTCGGATGTGACGGTGTTTTCGGGCAAGCACCCGACAGCAACCGTTCCTGTCGTTATCGGACATGAAATTCTCGGCACCATCGCCGCTCTTTCCGAAGAGGGAACGGCGGCAGGATTTCGGGTTGGGGATCGGGTGACCGTCAATCCGTTGATTTCCTGCGGCAGTTGTGGCGCCTGCCGAAGCGGTTTTTCCCATGTCTGCCGAAACTTAAAGCTGCTTGGAATTCATGAGAACGGCGGTTATGCCGAGTACACCTGTGCTTCGGTTGATAAGCTTGTAAAAATTCCGGACAGCCTGTGCGATGAAACGGCGGCCCTTGCAGAGCCGTTTGCTGTCGGTGCTCACGTGACGGCGCGTGCCGGCGTACAGCCCGGGGACAAGGTTTTGGTTATCGGCGGCGGGCCGATTGGTATTGTTGTGGCACTGTGTGCCGCCCATTTGGGCGCCGATGTTACAATATCGGAGCCTAATAAAAAGCGTCGTGAGTTGGCTCAGGGACTGGGCATTCGTTGTTTGGATCCTGTCTCTCAGGATCTTGCCGCAGTTACGGCCGAGCTGACGGGCGAAGGGTTTGACGTGGTCTGTGAGGCCTCCGGCTCCCGCCCCGGCATTTTGGCGGCAACGGATGTTTGTCGCGTGCGTGGAACGATTGTGCCGATGTCTTTATCCGGCGAGCCTGCGGCGTTTTGTCTGGGCAAGGTGTCTTTTAAGGAATTGAGCGTAGTAGGGTCTCGTGTATATACGCCGGAGCATTTTCGTATGGGCGTGCGCATGCTGTCGGAAATTGACCGTAAGATAAATCTGCGTTCGCTTGTCAGCGATATTCTGCCGCTTGAAGAAGCACGTCAAGCCATTCAAATGATGCTGGACGGCAGTAATGCCGGAAAAATTCTCATCCGGTGTGAAGCGTAAAATTAGAAAGGAATGGTTGAATATGAATTCGGAAGCCTTTTCTCTTGCAGGAAAAACTGCTGTGATCACCGGTGCAAACACCGGGCTTGGTCAGGGAATGTGTGTGGCGCTGGCGCAAGCCGGAGCTTGTATTGTCGGGGTTGGGCGCAGCGATATGGGACAGACGGCCGAGAAGGTGGCCGAGGTCGGCGGGAAATTTCATCCGGTACATGCAGACCTCTCAACGACGGACCCGATTGAAACCATTTTGGATGCGTGCGAAAAAGCGTTTGGCGGTGCGGATATTCTCATCAATAACGCCGGAATTATTCGTCGTGAGGACGCCGAAAAATACAGTATGCAGGATTGGGACGAGGTAATGAGCGTTAATTTGCGCACGCTGTTTTTCTTGTCACAGGCTTTTGCCAAACGACTGATTGCCGCAAAAAAAGGCGGAAAAATCATCAATATTGCGTCCATGCTTTCGTTTCAGGGCGGAATTCGGGTGCCTGCTTACACTGCTTCTAAGAGCGCGGTCATGGGAGTGACTCGCGCACTGGCCAATGAATGGGCAAAATATCATATCAATGTCAACGCAATCGCTCCGGGTTATATGGTGACCAACAACACGGAAAAGCTGCGGCAGGATCCGGTTCGGTATCAAGAAATTCTCGGACGGATTCCGGCCGGACGCTGGGGAGACCCGGCCGATCTTGCCGGCGCAGCGGTGTTTTTGTCCGCACCGGCTTCGGATTACGTTCACGGGGTGACGCTGCCGGTAGACGGCGGCTGGCTTGCTCGCTGAGCACAGGGGCCGGTTTGCCCGGTCGCGAATATGATGATTGTCGTGTGTTTTTAAAAATGCAGGATACGCGGCGCCTCCCTGCAATATTCGGAAAAAATTTTTAAAGGGTAAATAAAAAGCATTGATTCCGGCAGGAAAAGCTGTTATAATAAGGATATCAAAATTTACCTGAGGTGAAAGACATGAAATTGGAGCGTGCAAAAAAACTGGAGCATGTTCATTCCGATATTCGCGGCCCGTTGTATACCGAGTCGCAGCGAATGGGCAAGGAGGGAATCGAGGTCCTGCGTTTAAACACCGGGAATCCGGCCACTTTTGGCTTTACCATGCCGCAAAGCGTGCGCGAGGCGTTGCTGAACAATGCAGATAAAGCGGTTGCATATTGCGACCTGAAGGGAATGCCTGCTGCCCGTCGTGCTATTTGTGATTATCATCTTTCCCGCGGTGTTCAGGATATCACGCCGGAGGATGTTTACATCGGAAACGGTGTTAGTGAGCTGGTCAGCATGGCGCTGACGGCGCTGCTCAATGACGGGGACGAAATCCTGATTCCGTCGCCGAGCTATTCGCTTTGGACCAATTCGGCTTACATTGCCGGCGGCAAGCCGGTGTTTTACACCTGCGACGAGCGTTCGGATTGGTATCCGGATATTGCCGACATGCGCAGCAAGGTTACTGCACGCACCCGCGCTGTTGTTATTATCAACCCCAACAACCCGACCGGGGCGGTTTATCCCAAGGAGGTTTTGGAACAAATTATTGATCTTGCGCGGGAAAAGGATTTAGTGATTTTCTCGGATGAGATTTATGACCGTTTGACGATGGACGGGGTAGAGCATATTCCGACGGCGGCGTTGGCACCCGATCGGATGGTAATCACCATGAACGGCCTGTCCAAGTCGCATTGTATTTGCGGTTTCCGCTGCGGATGGATGGTTATCAGCGGCTCCAAGGGCAAGGCGGACGACTATTTGGAGGGCATTTTCCAGATGGCCGCTATGCGTTTGTGCTCCAATGCGCTGACCCAGCTCGTTATCCCGGCAGCCCTTAATGATCCGGAAAGTACACGTGCCATGGTTTCGCCCGGCGGCCGGCTTTATGAGCAGCGGGAAGCAACCATGCGGGAGCTTGCTAAGATCGACGGGATTTCATGTGTTAAGAATCATGCGGCTTTTTATGTGTTCCCCAAGTTGGATTTTAAAAAGTTTAATATTACGGATGATAAGAAGTTTGCCTTTGATCTGTTGCACGAGAAGCATATTTTCATCGTGCCGGGCAGCGGCTTTGACTGGCCGACGCCGGATCACTTCCGAATCGTCATGCTGCCGCAGCCGGACCAGATGGCCCGTGCTGTCAGCGATATCGGTGACTTTTTAAGAACCTATCGTCAGTAAACAAAAGCCCCGCAGCGCTGCTGCGGGGCTTTTTCTATAAATAGGGTCGGAGGCTTTCGGCTAAAGCGGTCTCGAGTGCAATCAACCGTCGGGTTAGATCTTTGGCTTTTTCGTCCGCCGTTTTGTATTGGTTGAGAAAGCGGGAAAGGGATTTGACGCCCATGTTGCACCCGTCGGTTATCAGGTCGGCAATAGTGGCGTCAGACCGGTTTAGCGTCATTTTAACTTGAGTTTTGAGCTTCGACATCCAAAGGGCGACCGGGCTCGGGCTTTTCCCTTTATCGCAATAACAATATAAAAGCGCCTGTATTTCGCTTTGCAGCTCCTCATGTTTGTTTTTGCAGTCTGATAAATATTTGCGCATTTGCGGAGAGACAGCCTCCTCCTGCACCCGACCGATCGATGTGACGCCTATTTTGATGCCGGCGTTACATTCCCGCAGCAGCCGCACCGTATCTTTTTGAATCATGCAATACCTCCTTTCGGTGTTCATCGGTAGTGTTCCCGCGCTTTGCCGATTCATGTAAAACAAGTGCTCGGTCGTTGCTTGCGATTTGACCGAGGTTTGCACGGCAACACGCAAAAAGCGATATGCGCCTGCGTTTTAGCACCGTCATGCAGGAGGATAGATAAACGAAATAGCCCCAAAGGAGGCATATTAAGCGGCTTGTGGGAGCCGATATTGCCGCATATAAAAAGCTTTTGGCGCCGGATTTGCAAAATCGGCAGGGGAAAAGCATTGGGCGAAGAATGTTTTTAAAGACAAAAAAAGAAACCGCATTTTCATGCGGTTTCTTTTGTGGCTGGGCCGGGTGGATTTGAACCACCGAGATGACGGAGTCAAAGTCCGTTGCCTTACCCCTTGGCGACGGCCCAATAGACAAAAATCCCCGATACAAAAAAGGACGGACCTCATTTTGTATAAAGGGGACGTTTTGTAAAAATGGGGTGGGAGATGGGATTCGAACCCACGATCTCCAGGACCACAATCTGGCGCTTTAACCGGCTAAGCTACACCCACCATATATGGCGCGCCAAAAGGGATTCGAACCCCTGACCTACTGCTTAGAAGGCAGTTGCTCTATCCTGCTGAGCTATTGGCGCAAATCGTCACAAAACAATGGTATGGAGCGGGTGATGGGAATCGAACCCACACAACCAGCTTGGAAGGCTGGGATTCTACCATTGAACTACACCCGCAAAGTGGTGACCCGTACGAGAATCGAACTCGTGTTACAGCCGTGAAAGGGCCGTGTCTTAACCTCTTGACCAACGGGCCGAAAAACCGCCCGATCAGGCGGAGGGGTAAAAAGTGGTGGCGGTAGCTGGATTCGAACCGGCGACACCGCGGGTATGAACCGCGTGCTCTAGCCAACTGAGCTATACCGCCCTGCAAGGCCGCCTGAAAACCCCAAACGGCGAAATATATCTTACCATAAATTCGACCGCTTGTCAACACTTTTTTCTAAAAAATCCCACAATTCCGGCCGTCGGCAGCTTCAACGGAAAGTGGTTGATTTTGTGCGGAGGGTATGGTAAAATAAAACTATATTTCCGGGGCCAAGGAGGCTTTTTTATGCGCATTGTAATTAAGGTGGGGACCTCAACGTTAACCTATCCCAACGGGAGTCCGAATATTCGCCGTGTGGAGGAGCTGTGCAAGGTGCTCAGCGATTTGAAAAACGCAGGACATGAAATCGTGCTGGTTTCTTCCGGTGCAATTGCCATGGGCGTCGGAAAGCTGTCTCTGAGCGAGCGTCCGTCAGATATTCCGACCAAACAGGCCGCCGCTGCGGTGGGGCAGTGTGAGCTGATGTACAGCTATGACCGGCTTTTTTCGGAGTATAACCACACCGTTGCCCAGATTTTGTTGACCGGCAGCGATTTCAGCCATCAAGACCGCGCCGAGAATATTCGCAACACACTGCACCGGCTTTTTGAGCTGGGCGTTTTGCCGATTATCAATGAAAATGACAGTGTGGCGACTGAGGAGATTCGCGTCGGCGATAATGACACCCTGGCGGCAATGGTTGCCGTCAGCGCCGGGGCGCAGCTGCTGGTGTTGTTGTCGGATATTGACGGTCTGTATACGGCTGATCCGCGCCGGGATTTTTCGGCAAAGCTGATTCCGATCGTTTCCAAGCTGACCGATGAAATTTTGTCCTGCGGCGGCGAACAAGGCAGCGCGCGGGGTACCGGCGGCATGAAAACCAAACTGCACGCGGCCGGGATTTGTATGGACGCCGGTTGCGATATGGTGATTATGAATGGCCAAAATCCGCAGACGCTTTATGACCTTTTGGACGGGAAAACGGTCGGAACCCGGTTTGTCAGCCGGAGCGAAACGATTTAACGTTTTAGGGAGGCGGCAATATGAGAACGACGGATGAAATTTTGAAGGCTGCCTGCGCACAAAAGGCGGTTTTGCTCGGTGAGCAGCAAAAAAACGCAGCACTTTCGGCGATGGCACAGGCGCTGGAGGACCAGTGTGAACGAATCCTTTCAGAAAACCGGGCGGACGTGCAGGCGGCTCGTGGCAGCATTTCCGAGGTTATGCTGGACCGATTGAGTCTTAACCGGGAACGGGTGCACGCGATGGCGGACGGGATTCGCGCCGTAGCCCGGCTTGACGATCCGGTCGGGCGTGTTTTAAAGCGCATTGACCGAGAGAACGGACTGGTGATTGAAAAAAGAACGGTGCCGCTCGGGGTTGTCGCGATTATTTACGAAAGCCGTCCGAATGTGACCTCTGACGCGGCTGCGCTGGCGGTCAAGAGCGGGAATGTTTGCGTTTTGCGCAGCGGAAAAGAGGCACATCGCAGTGCGGCGGCCATTGTCCGTGCCATGCAGGACGGACTGACGCTTGTCGGCCTTTCGCGGGACAGAGTTCAGCTAATCGAGGATACCGGGCGGGAAAGCGCCACTCGTCTGATGCGTGCGGAAAATGAAGTGGATTTGCTGATTCCGCGCGGTGGCGCCGGTCTGATACGGGCCTGTGTTGAAAATGCAACGGTTCCGTGTATCCAGACCGGGACCGGCATTTGTCATATTTTTGTTGACGAAAGCGCCGACCCTTTGCAGGCGCTTGAAATTATTGAGAACGCCAAAGCCAGCCGGCCGTCGGTTTGCAATGCGGCGGAGGTTTGCCTTGTGCACCGACAGATTGCGCAGCAGTTTTTGCCGATGCTTCAAAAGCGTCTGGTGACGGATCGACAGGCCCGTGGCCTTTGCCCGGTCACACTGCGGCTCAGCTCGGAGGCGGCTCAAATTATTCCGGGGGAGCTCGCCGGCGACGAAGATTTTGATACCGAATTTTTGGATTATGTATTGGCAATTTCGGTCGTAAAGGATGTTTCGGAGGCTGTTGCACACATTGCGGCACATTCGACCCATCACAGCGACGCAATTTTGACTCGGGATATGCAGAACGCAGAGCTCTTTTGTAATTTGGTGGACAGTGCGGCGGTTTATGTCAACGCTTCCACGCGGTTTACCGACGGTGGAGAATTCGGTCTCGGTTGCGAAATGGGCATTTCTACCCAAAAGCTGCATGCGCGCGGGCCGATGGGTCTGGAGGAGCTGACCACATACAAGTATGTTGTTTTGGGGAACGGCCAAACCAGGTGAGGGACTTTGTCTGTGCATTTTTGAAAACAATCGAGTCGGAAAGGTTTTGTGGGCTGAAAACGGCTCAAAAAGACGGGAGGGTATATCATGAAAGTCGGATTTATCGGGTGCGGGAATATGGGCGGCGCGCTGCTGTCCGCAGCACTTAAAACGCTGCCGGCAGCGGATATTTTGGCGGCAGACAGGGATAACGAGCGTTTACGGGCGCTGGAAGAGCGTTATGCCTTGCAAACCGGAACGGCGCAGCAGATAGCCGCATGTGCGGATTACGTTTTTTTGGGTGTAAAACCGCAGGGACTGCCGGGCCTGTTTGAGGAAATCGCACCGGCTTTAGCGGCACGCAAGGACCGTTTTGTGTTGATTAGCATGGCAGCCGGCGTTTCGATTCAGCGAATAGAAGATTTGTGCGGCTGCTCTTGTGCCGTTATTCGGATCATGCCCAATACGCCGGTTGCGGTTGGCGCCGGCATGATTCTTTATGCTGCCAACGCCTCGGTTTCTTCGGAAGAGGTGGCTGATTTTACGCATATTCTGGCGGCTGCCGGCCGGTTAGATGCGTTGCCGGAGGCTTTAATCGACGCGGCGTGTGCACTTTCTGGCAGCGGTCCGGCGTTTGTCGATGTGTTTATCGAGGCCTTGTCGGACGGGGCGGTAGCCTGCGGCCTGCCGCGGGACAAGGCGCTGCTGTATGCTGCGCAAACGGTGTACGGGGCAGCAAAGCTTATGCTGGAGAGCGCTAAGCACCCGGCACAGCTGAAGGATGCCGTGTGCAGCCCCGGCGGTACAACGATTGCCGGCGTGCAAGCCTTGGAGGAGGGCGCTTTTCGCGCCGACACGATGGCGGCTGTTACGGCGGCGTATGACCGTGCGCTGGAGCTTGGGCGGTAGTGAATGGCCTGCTTGGCAGGGGCTGTTTGAAGGAATATGGTGTGTTTTTAAATAAAAAATGATAACAAACACGACTTTTTTCGGCAAATACTTGACATTTTGTTTCGGCCATGATATTTTTATATCATAAACCGAATACGGTATATAAAAAGGAGGGTTTTCTTTGATCACAATTATTGCAACATGGTTAATGTACAAAAAGGCAAATCAACCCGGCTGGGCGTCCATTATTCCGTTTTATAACTTATATATCCTGTATAAGCTTATTTACGGAAACGGCTGGAAGTTTTTGCTGAATCTCATTCCGCTGTATAATATTTATTTCTGGATCGTATCTATGCTGAAGTTGGCGCGGGTCTTCGGCAAGAGTGAGGGATTCGGCGTCGGGCTTATTTTCCTGAACACGCTTTTTGTTTGGATTTTGGGCTTTGGCAGCGCACGGTATGTCGGAAAACCCGAATAAAGATTCGGAATACAAAAGACAATATAAAGAGAAGCGGCCCGGATGGGCCGCGTCTCTTTTTTTAAGCATTCGGAATTGGTTGCTGGCTTCGATTTTGTGTCCGGCAGCCGCAGCTCTGCCTGCGGCAATCGTTTTTTACAAAACCGTCAGGCAATAAGCCAATCGAGGGCTTCGACAAGGCGGTCTTTTTCCCGAAATCCGACACAGGTGTCCTGTACCTCTCCGTTTCGGAAAAAAACAAGTGTCGGAATGCTTGCAATGTGAAATCGGGCGGCAAGCTCCGTCTCCTCATCCACGTTAACCTTGTAAAAACGTATCTTGTCGCGGTATTCCGTGGCAAGCTCGTCCAATATGGGCGAGAGCAGCCGGCAGGGGCCGCACCAGGGGGCCCAGAAATCAAGGACTACAGGAAGCTCCGAGGACAAAACCTCGTCAAAATTATTTTTAGTGATATTCAGCATTTATTTCTCCTCCAAAAGTGTTTTTATTATGCTTTCGATTGCAGACTCGCTCATAACGCCGAGTTGCGTTTTGTACACATTTCCGTACCGGTCAATGGCAACGGTGCAGGGGATGGAAGAAACGTGATATGCCTTTGCGGCGTCCCCTTTTGTATCATAGAAAACCGGATAGGTATAGCTGTTGTCCGCCATAAATCTTTTTACCGTCTCGACGGTTTCGCGGTATCCGTCGGTCATATCGATCATCATGAATGTCATTTTGTTGCCGTACCGCTCGCTGAGCTTGTCAAAAGCCGGCAGCTCACTGCGGCAGGGTGGGCACCAGGTGGCCCAAAAATTGATGAGAACCGGCTTGCCGAAATAATCGGACAGTCGAACCTCCTTGCCGCCGTTGTCGGTGACGGCAAAATCGGGAGCGGTGTTCTGCTGTGCCGGCTCACGGCCGGCTGTTTCGGAGTCGGTTGATGCAGTGTCGTCCTTCGGCGGAAGAGTGGGCGCAGGGGTCAAATGTCGATAGGCAAAGACCGCTGCCACAATTAAAAGAATGCTTAAAAGGGCAAGCAGCAGATATTTCATCCCGGGCTTCATACGGAGGATCCTCCTTCGTTGGATTTATAGTAGAGCATACAATGGCAGTAACCCTCAAAGGAGGGGTCCTCGATTTGTGCTTTGAATTCCTCACACATGCACCGGTATTCCTCTTTGCGCTCTCTGCGACACGGGCAGTAGCCGCCGGTGCGTTTCAGCCCTTCCTTGACGGTTTTGACGATTTCCTTATTCGGATTGAGTGTAATTTTCATTTTTTATCCTCCGAGCAGTGTGTTGATGTAACTGCGCAGCGTGGCTTCGTTCATTGCTCCGATGCGCGTTTTAATACGTTTCCGTTCTTGTCGATAAAGGTGGTTTGCGGAATCGAGGAGACTGTGTAGGCATTTGAGGCGCTGAATTGGGTGTCAAAGTACAGCGGAAAAGAATACCCTTTTTCGGCAACAAAGCGTTTTGTTCCAGCAACGGTGTCGCGTCTGCCGTCGGTCAAATTGATCATCATAAATTCGACCCGATCTCCGTATTCCTTGAAAAGCTTATCAAAATCGGGAAGCTCTCGCCTGCAGGGCGGACACCAAGTTGCCCAAAAATTGAGAATGATCGGCCGGCCGAGCTTGTCCGAAAGACGAACGGCATTTCCGCTTGTGTTGAGAACGGAAAAATTCGGGGCAGTGTTCTTTTTCGGCGGCTCAGCCTCGGATGATGAGGTGGGCGACGATGGTGAAGAGCTTGATATTTCAGGGGCTGACGGCGCAGGAGCCGATACTGCGGGCGCGGACTGGGTAGCTGCCGATGAGGCTGTAGTCGACGGTTGGCTTTGAAAGGACGCCGTCTCCGATGCACGGTCGTTTTCCGTTTTTGCGGCATCTGGCAGCTTTGGGCTTTCGGGGCTTTCCGGCGGGTTTACGGCAGACGGTGTTTGAGCTTTCTCCGGCTGCGCGGCACTGCGCCCGGCGGCTTCACCCTGGCTGCCGGTTTGCACGGAAGAGACACCGGTGTGAGTCTCGCCGTTTGCCACAGAGGCTTTTGACGGGGTAACGGCAGAGGTTGTCTCGCTTGGGGAGACTTGTGCTGCTGCACCGGCTGTCGTTTCCGACGATGTGGAACAATCCGAACTGCTCTGTATAGAGGGCGGCGCCGGTTTTTCTTCGTACCTTTTTGAAAGCGCGTTGTATATTTGCACCGTGCCGGCAATCAACGCGATAAAAGAAACGGACAGCAAGAGATATTTGGCAGACTGATGCTGAAAAAGCTTTTTTAAAAAAAGCGAAAACCGCCTGCTTTTCGGGTCAAATTTCATGTCGGATGCCTCCTTTTTATGAAAATACTGAGACGACGAGGTCCATTAGTCCGCAGGCCATTAAAATGCCGACAAGGATCAGAAAGCTGCCGCAGACAATGTTGATAACGCGGTAGTGTCTCTTGATGAAAGAAAATGCTGTGTTCAGCCGCTCAATCAGCAGGGCTGACAGTAAAAACGGCACTCCGAGACCCAGCGAATAGGTCACCAGCAGCAGCACGCCTTTGACTGCGGTCCCGGCCGCTCCGGCCAGCGCCAGCGCGGAACCGAGAAAAGCCCCGATGCAGGGCGTCAGGCTGACCGAATAGATGACGCCGAAAAGGAAAGCCGAAATAGCCGTGTTTGCTGTTCTGCCATGCTGCATTCCTTTGAAAAACGGGAGCCGTATGACCTCAAGATAGGAGAGGCCAAACAGAACGATCAGCAGTCCGCCGACAATATTGACAACCGTCTTATACTGCCTCAGGAACGCACCGAGCGTACCGGCAAACAGCCCGAGCAGACTGAATACAACGGTAAAGCCGAGCACAAAGCAGAGGGCTCTTAAAAAGACCTTGTGCTTTTTGTCCGCTCCGCCGGCAAAGTAAGAGATATACAGCGGGAGAAGCGGCAGCATACAGGGGGATATAAAAGAGATGAAGCCTTCTAAAAACGTGATGATAAATTCCATGCTTTACTCCTGATTCCGTCCGTTAAAAAGGGATAGCAGATAGCCGTAACCCTCGGACTGCATTTTTTCATAGGGGACAAAACGCAAGGCAGCGCTGTTTATGCAATAACGTATGCCGTTTGGTGAATCGGTGTCGCCGGTGAACACGTGACCCAAATGGGAGTCTCCGGCACGGCTGCGCACCTCGGTGCGCTGCATGCCGTGACTGTTGTCCTGCCGTTCGACCACGGCCGGTTTTTCGATGGGCTTTGAAAAGGCCGGCCAGCCGCAGCCGCTTTCAAACTTGTCGTCTGAGGAAAAGAGCGGCTCGCCTGTGACCACGTCCACATAAATGCCCTTTTCAAATTTGTTCCAATATTCGTTTTGAAAGGCCCGTTCCGTACCATTTTGCTGTGTAATACGGTATTGCTCCGCAGTCAGCTTGTCCCGAATCGCTTCGGCGGCGGGTTTTTGATAATCGCCGGGGTCAATTTTCAGCTTTGAGAACAATTCGATCTCGCCGCGGGGGATGTGACAGTATCCGTTTGGATTTTTTTGCAGATAGTCTTGGTGGTATTCCTCTGCCGGGTAAAAATTGACAAGCGGGCCAAATTCCACATAAAATTTTGCGCGACGGCTTTTTTCAAGGTCGTAGATACGCTGCGCCGTTTCCCGCGCCGTATCATTTGTATAGTAAATGCCGGTTTGATATTGGCTGCCGACATCGTTTGCTTGACGGTTTTTTACAGTCGGGTCGATGACATAAAAGTAGGCAAGCAGCAGTGCGTCTAAACTGACTCTTTTGGGGTCGTATTCTACCCGCACCGTCTCACGAAAGCCCGTGTTGCCTGCACAGACCGATTTGTAGTTTGCCTCTGCTGCGCAGGTGCCGTTGGCATAACCGCTTTTTACGTCAATAACGCCGGGGATGGATTGCATGAGGTGTTCAATGCCCCAAAAGCAGCCCCCTGCAAGATAAATTACATTTTCCGGATCTTTTGAAAAATCCATCGGCTCTGCCCTTTGCGGCAGGTTGGCCTTAGCCCCTTTGTTTTCGACACCGGTTTTGCAGCCGTTTAACAGGAGAACGGCGCTCAGGAGTAACGCAAAAAAATGGGTTGTTCGTTTCATGACTGCCGCCTCCTTTTCGGTTAGCGGACTTTTTGCCCGCTGTCCTTGTCACTTGCCTTTGCTTTTTTGCATGCCGGTTCTTTTTTGTTTTTGAAAAGCTCCCGGTCAATATCCGCAACGGTTATTTTGCGCAGGTTCTTTCGACATTGTTCCTCGAGCTGAGAAAAAATATTTTCCATCAAAGCTCCCATCCCGGAGGAAATCAGACATTCCTTGTCTATGTCGCCGCTTTGCCACGGCGGAGCGACGAAACGCATCTCAATCGTTGTGGCGATTTTCTCCAGGGTGAGCGCCTCGGCGTCGGCGGTAAATTCATATCCGCCGGTATTGCCGCCTTTGGCTTCTACAATTCCCGCCTTTTTCAGTTTTGACATGACTTTTCGTATCAGTACAGGATTGGTGCAAACATTTTTGGCAATTTCTTCGCTGCTGAGCACCTGGTCTGCATGGTTGAGATATACCAGCGCATGGACTGCAATGCAAAACAAACTGTTCGTAACGATGACCTCCTCGGTTAACGCAAAATTCCTGTTGTAATATTTTTTGTTACACTTTCTAATGTAATTATAATAGTTACAGAAGAATTTGTCAAGAGAAAAAACATATTTTTTTGGTTTTTTAAAACTGATTAACGAAAATGTATTTCAAGGAGGGTATTCAACTGCGGCAGAAGCTTCAAAAAATCGCTCCGACAGCTAAACAAGATGTGAGTCGGGCGAGAAAAAGAAAGGACTGATAAAAAACGTTTTTTCTATATATAATAGGAAGGAAAAAATACTTCCGCAAAAAAAATAAAAAAACTTGAAAAAAAGTCGAAAAAAGTGTTGACAAAGGGGAGGGAGAGTGGTAAGATAATAAAGCTGTCTGACGGAGGCGAGTCGATACGAAAAA
>CAKSSH010000020.1 GCA_934488695.1 uncultured Oscillospiraceae bacterium | reverse complement strand
GCAAAAAAGCGCTCGGCGCAATCACCCGACTGCTTTCGTTATCAAAAATTCCTCGAAAAATTTTTTCAAGCATAACGATAATTCCTTTCCTTTGAAAATATCTCAGAAGCATAAATTGCTCCATATTTTGAATATGAGGTTTTATAAAGACCCTGTCTACACAAAAAGTCCGCCAACCACAAAGGCATTCCCTGTGCACTTTTTATTTCCATAAGGATTTTGCCGTCCGGCAACAAAAACGGTCGGCTCGGCAAAGTCGAAAGCGAGGCTGCGTGCAGCTCAAATCGTATATTTCGGTCTAAAGTCAAGCGAAATTCCGAACATTCGCGGTCATAATAGGCCTGTCTGTCATAGGACAATAAGACGCTTGGCGCCAACGGAGTATACAGCTTTAAAAAATAGCTGATTTCATCCGTGATTTGATTTTTTTCCGGGAATGGTCTGCCCTTAAGCAGACATTCCATTGCTACATCAAATGCAAGCGCCGTCCTGCGCTTATAAACCACTGATTGGTACTTCTTTTTCAGTTCCAGAAAAACCGTGTTACTTCCGCTGACAGCCGAGTAACTGCGCAATCGGAGTTTTTCTTTGTAAACCGGTCGACTGATGGAGTCCCGTATCAATTGATAACTGGGTGTGTCAAAATATAGACTGCGCACAGTTGATGCACCCCACGGGTCAGGACGCATAAAACGCACAATCCATCCCATAAGCTGTTCGGTTTGCTTGACTGTCAGCAAATATTTTTGCTCTCGACGCTTAAAATGAAGCTGATAATCCAAAAAGCTCCCCTCCTCTTTCTGTTTTCATTCATTATAGCGGGCAATCATGAATTTTTTTTAAAAAAAGCGATGGATAAACTGAAAACAAAAATCACTTTTTTTGTAAATAAAAAGGGCACAAGCCAATAGGCTTGTACCGCTTTAAAAGTTCCTGTTATTTACAGAGAATATTTTTTCTCATACATGGAATATTTATTTTTAAACTGCGTATTTTCCATACGCTTGACAGAGTTCAAATATTGGTGCGTATCCAATGAGTTTTGCGAAAGCTCAATCATGGCAGCTGCAATGTTGGAGCAATGGTCCGACACCCGCTCGATATTGGTCAAAATATCCGACAGCACAAACCCCATTTCGATTGTACAGTTTCCGTTTTGCAGGCGTTCAATGTGTCCCGCCTTGATTTCAGCCGTCAACTCATCAATCACCTGCTCCAACGGCTCAACGTTTTGCGCAAGATTTAAGTCTTCGGTCCGAAACGCCTCAAAGGTAATGTTGATAATTTCCCGTAAAGCCTCTGTTGCAATCTGTAAATCATGCTGTGCTTTTTCGGAAAAACGAACCTGTTTTTGGCATATTTCTTTGGAGGTCTTGCTAATATTCAGAGCATGATCGCCGATTCGCTCAAAATCCCCGATGGCATGAAGCATACGAGAAACCCGCCTGCTGTCCGACTCCGAAAGGCTTTTAGAAGAAACCTTAACCAGAAAACTGCCCAATTTATCCTCGTAAAAATCGAGTTCATCCTCAGCGAGATTTACCTTGTTTTCAGCCTCTTCACTATATTTCCACAACATATCCAGGCTACTGCAAATAGACTGCTTCGCAATATCCGCCATTTTAACAGTTCGACGGTTGCACTCGGTGATTGCTACCGACGGCGTATTCAGCAGGCGCTCGTCAAGAAACGCATACTTTTCGCCGCTGGCCCGATCCGGAACTACGATTTGTGCGATTCGGACAAGAAAATCGGAGGCCGGCAATAAAAATAGCGTTGTAAAAATATTAAAAATACTGTGACAGGCGGCAATCATAACGGGGTTGATTGCTTGGTCGGTAAACGGAAAATGGAAAATGGCGTCAGCGCCGTAAAACAATATCAAACAAAGAAACGTTCCGATTAAATTAAAGGTAATGTGCACAATAGAAACTCTTTTAGCATTGCGATTGACGCCGATACTGGAGATCAGCGCCGTAACACAGGTGCCGATGTTCTGTCCCATGATGATCGGAATTGCCATAGTATAGCTGATGCTGCCGGTTAAAGAAAGTGCCTGCAAAATACCAACCGACGCCGCAGAGCTTTGAATAATACCGGTAAAAACCGCGCCGGTCAAAACACCGATCAGCGGATTGCGGAAGGCCGTCAACATTCCGGCAAACTGCGGCGAATCCGCCAAAGGACTTACCGCATTTTTCATCATATCCATACCGTACATCAAAACCGCAAAGCCCACCAATATAGTGCCGATGTTCTTCTGTTTCGGCCTTTTGGCAAGCATAATCATACCGATACCCACAAGCGCCAAAATCGGTGAAAAAAACTCCGGCTTGAGCAGGCTGATAAAAAGATTTTCACTCTCAATACCGGCGCTTGTTAAAATCCATGCCGTCAGTGTAGTCCCGATATTGGAGCCCATAATCACACCGACGGTTTGTGAAAGCTGCATAATTCCGGAATTGACAAGGCCTACCAGCATCACGGTCATTGCCGACGAGGACTGGATTGCTATGGTGATGCCTGCACCCAGCAACAGACTCTTTAAACGACTGGAGGTTGCACGCTTTAAAACCCCTTCCAGCCGCCCGCCGGAAAGCTGCTCCAGCGCATTGGACATTACGTTCATGCCGTACAAAAAAAATGCCAATCCACCGCAGAGCGTTACAAAATGAAAAATATTCATGTCTTGCCTCCCGAATTATTCACGCCGATGGCGTCCTCCGAAAATTTTCGCAGCATTGTTAACACTTACATTTCATTATAAAGTATATATGAATCGTTATAAAAAAGCAATATATTTTACAAAAAATAATACGATAACAACTTTTTTGAACAAATTTTTAGGCTCACATTTTTTTATCAAAAAATAAAAAAAGCGTTGCAACAGCAGCGCTTTTTCTATGGTTTTCGGTTTTATTTGCTTTCATCATAACGAAAGCATGGCATATATGCCAATTTAAATAAATTATTCTTATGGAGGGTGTCGATGCGGTTTTTAATATCTTCCGGCGGCGCAATATGGTCTCGGATATATCGATCCAACATGTCATAGGTAAAACCAAGCTTTTCTTCGTCCGTTTTTCCGGACAGCCCATCAATCGGCGGCTTTTCAATAAACTTTTCAGGCAAAGACAACGCACGTCCGATAGCCTTCACCTCTGTCACGGTAAAGCAGCTGATGGGGCTAAAATCCCCGGCATTATCACCGTACCGAGTCGAGTACCCGACCCAATCCTCGGACAGGTTACAGGTATTTGCCACACGGCCGTTCATAGATTGCGAGACTGCATAAAGCGTTGCCATCCGAATCCTGGCAGGCAGATTCAACTGAGCCTGCTGTGAAACTGTAAAGGCGTCTCCGATTCCGCGGTACACCCCCTGAACTGCGTCCTGAATATTGACCGTATAACGTTCAATATTCAAAAAGTCGCACAATTCAATTGCGTAATCGATATCCGCCTGTTCTCCCTGCGGCATCATGACCCCAATAACGCGTTCCCTGCCCAGCGCTTTGCAACACAAGGCCGCCGTAACCGAGCTGTCTTTTCCGCCCGAGATCCCTAAAACAGCGTTGCAACCTTTGCCGTTTTCTTCAAACCAGTCCCGAATCCACGCGGAACATTGCTGTACCGCATGCTCTGCACGAAATACACTCATTTTCTCGCCTCCGTTTTTACTATCATACCACAATCGTCATAAAAAATCAATACAACCGCGTGCTGACTTCTCCCGACCGCAGCACTTTTTCCTCCCCGTTTTCGCTTAAAATCCGAAGTCCGAAATCCGGCTCGACATCAAGCACCTGCGCTTGGTACGGCCTGTTTTCCAAAACAAAAATTTTTCGGCCGATCAGTGCAGAACGGCGACGATATTCCGAATAACAATTATTTTCCGGCAAGTCGTTGTAAAGCGCAAAAAACTCATCGATAACCTGCGCTGTCAAGCGGCAGCAAAAATTTCGGTCAACTGTTTCGCGTGTTGCTATGGCGCCCGCAATCTTCTGTAGCGGCGACGGGAATCCTCCCTCGGGCGGAAACAAATTAATGCCAATGCCTAAAATAACTGCGTCTAAATCACCGGTTTCCAGATTCATCACGGCTTCCGTTAAAATTCCGCAAACCTTTTTTTCGTTTATCCATAGGTCGTTCACCCATTTAATGCTAACGCTCTGACCGGTCAATTTTTCAATCGCGCGGCAAACAGCAACTGCCGCACAGGTCGTTATTTGTATCGCCTGCTGTGCCTGCAGCGCTGGACGTAACAAGAGGCTCATATAAAGCCCGCTTCCCGAGGGCGAGTAAAATTCCTTTCCGCGTCGACCGCGGCCGGCTGTTTGGTGTTGCGTCAAAACCACAGTCTTTTCCGGTGCCCCCTGTCGCGCAAGCTCGCGCAAAACAAGATTGGTGGAGTCCACACAATCATACAACAGCACCCTGCAATCCGGCGTTTTTAAAAAACGCTCAATACCAAAACGCGAAAGACGCCCCTCTGTTTGAGACAATTGATACCCGCGCCGACCGCTTACAATTAAAAATCCGTCTTTTTGCAATGCGGCAATATATTTCCAAACCATACTGCGACTGATTCCCGTTTCCTGCGCCAGCAAGCTTCCGGAAATCGGCGTTTGTGCATTTTCAAGGCGGTTCAGAATATGCTCTTTCGGATTCATCCGACTTCCCCCTTCATCTGTCGGTTAATTCGCACAGACAAAAGCGACGCGACCAAAATTTTCAAGGTGTCCGGCAAAATAAACGGAAGAACACATTTTATAAACGCCGTGCCAAGAGCCGGTAAAAAGCTCTTTCCGACAAAAAACAGCGCAAACCATAAGCTTCCGAACAGATAGCAAACGGCAAGACCGCCGAGCATAGAGAAAAAAAGACGCAGAAAAGAGGGCGCTTTGCCTGCCAAAACACCGGCTGTCAAGGCTGCCGCGGCAAACCCGAACAAATACCCCCCTGTCGGTCCCAAAAGCGCCGATAAGCCTCCATGAAATCCGGAAAAAACCGGCACACCGATAGCGCCTAAAAGCAAATACACCAAAACCGAAACAACGGCGTCCCGACACCCCAAAATTCCAACTGCAGAAAAAACAAATAACAGCTGCAGCGTAAACGGAATCGGCAGCGGCACCGTAATCCACGCGCCCACCGAAATTAAAGCCGAAAATAATGCAATTTTTACCAGATGTTCTACGGTTCGTTTTTGCTTCATAAGACTCGCTCCTTTTCTGTCTTATTAAAGCATATTTTAACAGTTTCGTCAACCTGTTTTTAAAAAACGGTAAACAAATATACTATACTGTCCAAAACCACCGCTCTGTTTATGTAAAGAAACTCCCTCTGCCAAACGCAGAGGGAGTTATTGATGGGGACAACGCTTTTAAAAAGCAGTTTTTGAAACACCTTCTTATAAAAGCCTTGCCAAACTTTATAAGATGCTTTGCCTTTTTTCTTAAAAGGCTGCCGACTAAACCGGCGCCAAAAGACCGCAAGGCCCGGTTTTATTGATTTTCCGTGCTCTCGGAGCCGGTATCCTCAGACAGTGTAACGGCAACTTCAAAGGTTTTTGAACTGCTGGAGCGTGTACCGATTCGATAAATCGTCAGTGTCACCTGTTCGCCCGGCTTTTTCTTTTGCAGTGCACTGTAAACACTGGCTGTGGAAGTAATAGCATTACCGTCAATTTTCGTGATAATGTCGTTGGTCTGAACACCTTTGTTGGCAATATCACAATTTTCATCGATCTTTGTAATCAAAAGCCCGGCCGGAATCGAATAATTATAATATTGTGACACCGTCTCACTGATCAACTGGAAAGAGATTCCGATCTTTGCGCGATTTTTTACATAACCGTACTGCTGCAAATCGTTGATAATCGGAATTGCTTCGTTAATCGGAATAGAAAAGCCCAAGCCCTCATATCCGGTCGCGCTGACCTTAGCGGAATTGATTCCGATAACCTGACCGTACATATTCACAAGTGCACCGCCCGAATTGCCGGGGTTGATAGCCGCATCCGTCTGAATATAGTTCATAGCATAGCCGGTCGAGGTATTGGAGATTGTTCGATTCAGGCCGGAGACCATCCCGCCGGTGCAGCTGCCCGCCAGCTCCAAGCCGCCCGGGTTTCCGATTGCGATCACGCTTTCACCAAGCACCGTTTGAGAGGAATCCCCCAGCTCGGCAGCCGTCAAACCTTTTTTATCAATTTTAAGCACTGCCAGATCCGACTGCGTGTCGATTCCCTTAACGGTTGCCCGATAATCTTCATTATCGCCATCCATCACAACCGTCACCATCGTAGCACCGCTGACAACATGAGCATTGGTAATAATATAACCGTCCGAGCTGATAATAATGCCGGAGCCTTGTCCGCTTATGGTCGGAATCCCGGTATTGGAATTTTTGTAATTAACAATACCGACAATAGAAGGCCGCACCTTGGCAATTACCGCCGCGGCCGTCAACGTACCGTCGCTGTTGCCGGAATACTCATTTGCGCCGCTCGGTTTACTGTTGACAATCAATTCGCCCAAAGAATCCTCCGGCACTTTTGTTTCCGAAGAGGTCTGCGACGAGGTTTTGCCCGGAGAAATCAATCCGCTGACTCCGCTCAACACCCAGTAGCCAAACAGACAAAATGCCGTGACGATTGCGACGATACCGACCACCGAAGCGGCAATTTTCAGCCCACGATGTTTTTGAGGCGGCTTCGGCGCCTTCGGCTGCTGCGGATAATACTGATAATACGGTTGATTCTGATACGGCTGCCTCGACTGAAACGAATTTGGATTGGGAGGCGTCGGATAACTGTAATAATTGCCCTGTCCGTAAAAGGTATTGCCGGCCGGCGGCGTCGGGCTGCCGACTGCGGGGCCCGCCTTTTGCTCCGGCGCCGTGTAACCCGCCTTTTGCTCCGGCGCCGTGTAACCCGCCTTTTGCTCCGGCGCCGTATAGGCCGGTGTTGTTTGCGCAGCGGCTGTATCCGAACTGTTTTTGTCGGACTCAGCGGACTCTGAGCTCATCATGCCGGCGGCCGGCGCCTCAGACGAAGCTTCTTTAGGAAAAACGTCTGTTTTTTCGGCGACGCCGGGCTGCGTCTGCGCCGGATATGTGGGGGTGACCGTCTCGGGCGACGCTTTTTCATGAATATTCTGTGCAAAATCAGCATGATCATCTTTTACTGTATTCTCTTGCTGATTTTCAGAAAGTGTCTGTTGAAACAAAACGGCCGCTTCCTCTTTTCCATCCTCCGTTTTTTCTCTGAACAGCTCGTCTGCCATGATAATTCCTCCTAAAACTATTTCTTGCTATTAGTATAATGGAAAAATATGAATATATTGCGATAAAAATGAAAAAGAATTGAAACCAAATCACCGCTATTTTTTTAAAAATCGGCGTTCGGAGCTGTTATCGTCGCTCACATAGAGCGGCAGACCGAAAATAAACTCGGTATATTCTCCCTGCACGCTGCCGACCGAAATATCACCGCCGTGCATTTCCAAAATTGTTTTAACAATATGAAGTCCCAAGCCGACACCGTTTTTATCAAGACTTCGCGACTTGTCGGTTTTATAAAAGCGATCAAAAACGTGCATGAGCTCGGCTCTGGACAAACCTCCGCCGCTGTTTTTGACATGAATGTAATTGCGGCCGTCCCTCTTCTCAGAGGAAAATTCAATATATCCGTTCTCATTACAGAATTTAACAGCGTTATCGATCAGGTTGTATACTACTTGATGAATCAAGTCCTCATCTGCCAAAACAACGCATTTTTCCATTTCGGAAAGACCGCGAACATCAATTTTCTTTTCCTCTATTCGATTTTCAAAACTAAATAACGTGGTAAAAATCAAATTATTGATATCGACCGGCCCGGCGTTCAGACTAATTTCTCCAGACTCGATTTTCGCAATGCTGAGCATAGCCCGAACAAGTCTCGATAAGCGTCGAACCTCGTCCGAAACCAGCTGAAGATAATGTTCCTGCCTGTCGTGCGGAATCGTTCCATCCAAAATGCCGTCAATAAACCCGCCGATGGTCGTCATCGGCGTCTTGAGCTCATGAGAAACGTTGGCGATAAAGTTCTTACGGGTCGATTCCAGCTCGGAAAGAGAGTCTGCCATTTGGTTGAAGGACTGCGCCAATTCGCCCAGCTCATCCTGACTGTGGTAAGAAATCCGTGCCGAAAAGTCCCCTTCTCCGAAGGATTTCGCCGCCTTGCTCATCTGCCGCATCGGTCGCGCCATAATTTGCGTCAAGGCATAAGTGATAACACCCGAAAGCAAAATTGCCACAAAAGAGGCCAACAAAAACATTCGCACAACGTCCCCGATAAGTGCCGTAACGGCGCCGGCCGCCGTGGAGCAAAACAGATACCCGAGTCGATGTCCGTCAGTAGTCAAAACGGCGCAGCCAACCGTATAATGCATGGATGAATAAATTCCGCCCAGCCGCCCGTACTCGCGGTACTCTGTGCCGTCTTCCATCGAGACCAGCACATTTTTCGGGACCGCATGGCGCAGATGGGAACACTCGCTGGCTTCGGTGCAAAGCAGCGTGTTGCCCTCATCATCCACATAAAACATCACACCGTTTGCGGTGTCGGCAAGCGAAGAGTAAAATTGACGTAACGATCGCCTTTCCAAATAACGGCCGCCGTTGGATTCGTAATTATAAACCGTAAATACAGCTGCTTTGGCAAGATTCTGCGACAAAAGCTGCTGCCGTTCATTTTTTAAATATCGAGCAATCAAAACGCTAAAAACGCTGCCGAGAATCAAAAAGCTCAGCAAAATAATAGCGGTACATACCGTGAAATACTTTGCGAAAAGGCTCTTTTTCATGCGCTTTTACTCAGTTCCTTTGACTTCAAATTTATAACCGACGCCCCAAACCGTCTTTAAGGACCAATCCGCACAAACGCCCTCCAATTTTTCCCGCAGACGCTTGACATGCACATCAACCGTTCGAGAATCCCCGTAATATTCAAAGCCCCAAACCTCGTCCAAAAGCTGATCCCGGGTAAAGACCCTGTTGGGGTTGCTGGCCAAATGATACAAAAGCTCCAGCTCCTTGGGCGGCGTGTCGACCACCTTGCCGTCCACCTTCAGCTCATAGCTTTCCAGGTTAATGGAGAGTTTATTGAATGTTACAATCTTGCGGTCCCCTTTTTCGGCATCACCCGAGGTTGTACGACGCAAAATTGCTTTAATACGTGCAACTACCTCCTTAGCGTCAAACGGTTTTACCACATAATCATCCGCGCCAAGCTCAAGACCCAGCACCTTATCAATCGTCTCCCCTTTGGCCGTCAGCATCATAATGGGGCACTGAGAGGTTTTTCGGATTTCGCGACAGACCTGCCACCCGTCTACCGCCGGCATCATCACATCCAGCAGGATCAAATCGGGTTTTTGCGTTGCAAACGCACGAAGTCCCTCCCGACCGTCAAAGGCCAAGCTAACGGAAAACCCTTCTTTTTCCAAATACAGCCGCAAAAGCTCGCAGATGTTTTTATCATCATCCACGACCAGCACTTTGTAAGCGCTCATTTTTTCATCCCCCTCGTCATTTTATGTTTCAAGTATAAGCTAAGCTTGTGAATAATTTTTGAACCGTTTGTGGCGACGGCATAAATTTTACCTAAAACTCCCACAGGAAACGGCTGTCCTGCGTGCGAACTTCCAAGCTTTTTCGATCGCTTCCGATCTCCCACGAAGTCGCCGTATGCAGGTTTTCAAACCGTTTGGAAACGGCGCGCGGCAAGGATTCGGTGTACCACAAATACGTCCCGGTCCCAAAAGACACACCGTCTGCATTTTGCAGAAAAAATTCCTGCGCAAGATTTTTCCGGAGAGCCTCCTGCGTCAAGCCGAAGTGCGACAGCCCGCTGCCGGACAAAAATGCCCCGGTCAAATCGCAATAATACCATTTTCCGCTCAGGCAAATCAAATTTAACCCGCGATACGCGCCGCCGGCCCAACAGCCAACCGTTTCACAATCGATCCCAAGCTGCCGCAAAAGAAAACTGTATAATGCTGCGGCAGAGCCGGAGGTCGCAGCGCCCTTTGAAAGAGCGTAATACAAATCAGCCGCCTCTAAACTGCCGTTATTATCAGAATTACCGGACGAAACAGCAGACGACGCCCCTGAGCTGCTAACGTGATTTTGCGCAGTTGATGAACCGGCAGAAGTGCTGCCGGACACGGATGAAACAGACTGTTTCGTCGAAAGAGAGGCCGCCGTTTCGATCGAAATATTATTCAAAATCCAGTCATACAATACTAAAGATGCCAACGCAGGGTCATCTTTTTTTTGAACGCAGGATCTTAAAACGTCCCCGATCTTCTCGGAAAAATCCAAAATCCGCTCAGCGCTTTCCTTTTCATTGTACCGAAAAGCAAGCTTAACCTGTCCAGTTTGAGCGTTATAAAAACTGTCCCGAATTAAAAAAGATAACGGAAAATTTTCGCCGACAGCGAAGCGCAGCCGGTCATAATCCTGACCGGAAGGCAATGTAAATGTAGATTCATGTGCCAAAACAGCGTCAATAAACCGATGGTAAGCCGCCGTCCCGCCTAACGATTTTCGGCAGCGCGCGGACAAAACGTACGGGTCAAAAACAAAAGTGAAACCGTTTTTATCTGTTTTTTCAATTTCCGAAACACTCTCTTGTTTTGCAATTGCGGAAACCGTTTCGGAGCTGCTCAATACTGCGTCACCGCGGCAAGCCGTCAATAAAAGCGAGATAAACAACAGGCAAATAATTCCTGATAAAACTCTTTTTTTCATGCGTGCGCCTCCCTTTTGATATTATAACAGATTTTTTTTCGATTTAAAAGTTTTTTTAAAATTTACTTTACTTTTTCAGTCGAATATACTATAATATTTTAAAATTTTGTTTTTGTAAAGGCAAGTAAATATGTTTAAAAAATATTGTTTGCTGTTTCTTGTTTCTATGGTGCCGATTATTGAGCTTCGCGGCGCTATTCCGATCGGAGTGGGCTGGGGCGTTCCGCTTCCGCTGTGCTACCTAGTTTCGGTTATCGGCAATCTTTTGCCCGTTCCGTTTATTATCCTGTTCGGGAAATTTATTTTATCCAAGCTTTCTCTCCTGCCGCATATCGGCGGATTTTTTCAAAAGATTGTTGACCGGGCAGACCAAAAGGCCAAAACGCTCGGCTCGGCCGAGTTTTGGGGATTGCTTGTGTTTGTTGCCATTCCGCTTCCGGGCACCGGGGCCTGGACCGGTGCGCTGATTGCTGCTATTTTGCAAATGCGGCTAAAAAAAGCGGTACCGGCCATTGCCCTCGGCGTTATTTCCAGCGGTATTATTATGATGACGCTTTCTTTGCTCGTAAAAGCCGGGATCTTATCCGGAATAAATCTTTTTTCTACCTTTTCGTAAGGGTACATTTTTCACAACTGCAAAAACGGCCGGCGGATTTTTCCGCCGGCCGTTTTTTATGGATACAAAAAAGATTTAAATATGCAGAACCGCTACCGCAATATTGAAATAAATGAGCAGAGAAAGCGCATCGACAATGGTCGTGATAAACGGGCTTGCCATCACCGCAGGATCCAATCTCAGGCTCTTTGCCAGCATCGGCAGCACACATCCGATCAGCTTGGCAACAAAAACCGTAATCACCAGCGTCAGACAAACCACCGCCGCAACCGGCACCGTAACTCTATCAATCAGCAAAAGCTTCGCAAAATTTGCGACTGCCAAAGTCACGCCGCACAGCAAGGCGACTCGAATTTCCTTGAAAATAACCCAAAACAAATTTTTTATGGTGATCTCTCCGAGGGACATGCTGCGAATAATTGAAACGGATGCCTGACTGCCGGAATTACCGCCCGTGTCCATCAGCATAGGGATAAATGCCGTCAAGATAACATAACCGTGCTGCAAGGCCGATTCATAATTACGGATAATGCTGCCGGTAAAGGTCGCAGAAATCATGAGGATCAACAGCCAAGGGATTCGTTTAAAAAAGGTTTCAAACACCCCTGTTTTTATATACGGCTTATCACCCGGCACAATAGCTGCCATGGCCTCAATGTCCTCGGTGGCCTCCTCTTGCATGACGTCAATGGCGTCGTCAACCGTCACAATACCGACCAGGCGGGTTTCGTTATCCACCACCGGCAACGCCAAAAGGTCGTACTTTTTAAACAAGCCTACCGCAGCTTCCTGATCCTCGGTAGTGCTGACATACTGCACGTGCCGATCCATAATATCCTCGATCAGGCTTTCCTGCGGCGACAGCAATAGTGTTTTTGCAGAAACCGACCCAATCAGCTTCCGATTAACGGAGATGACATAACATGTATAAATAGTTTCCTTGTTGACTCCGGTTTTTCGGATTTGCTCAAAAGACTGTGCAACCGTCATGCTCGGTTTCAAGCTGACATATTCCGTCGTCATAATGCTGCCTGCGCTGTCTTTGGGATAGCGCAGCAGTTCATTGATGTTTTTGCGCATTTCACTGCTTGCATTGTGTAAAATTCGCTTAACGACATTAGCCGGCATTTCCTCAATCATGTCGACAGCATCGTCTAAATACAGGTCGTTTAAAACCTCCTTCAGCTCTCGGTCGCTGAAAATACGAATCAGTGCCTGCTGCGTCTCGGATTCCAAATAAGCAAA
Source organism: uncultured Oscillospiraceae bacterium (assembly GCA_934488695.1). GTDB lineage: Bacteria > Bacillota > Clostridia > Oscillospirales > Ruminococcaceae > SIG578. The sequence continues at coordinate 13,363 of CAKSSH010000020.1, read as the reverse complement.
GGTCTCCGCCGCCGTGTCTTTGGGCAGCACTCTGAAAACAATCGGCAAATACTCCTCCGGAAGTTCTTGGAGCACCTCGGCAATATCGACCGGTTTTTCCTCCGAAAGCAACCTGCGCACCTCGGAAATCTTCCGATCCCGCAAAAGCTCTTCAATTTTTTCAATCATCTTTTTTCCTCCGAATCTTGTTAGAATACATTTTCGGAAGAAGCCCTGATTTTAAATTGCTCGCGGCACAAACGCCGACAACAAATACAAAAAAACGCTACATCGGGGCCCTCCGGGGTTTGCGGGCATACTACTGCCTGCGTCCATGCCGTTCACACTCCTTTTCAAAAAAATAAGCCGCCGAAAATCGGCAGCATTTCGCAACGGAAAAGGCACCCGAAAAATCGAGTGTATCCCGTGTGAGCTTTAGCTTCGCAGGGCGGTGTAGTTGCATTAGGTAATACCTTGATTCGATAGTACCTGCTAACCTTCTCATAGTGTCTCCACCACTCCGCGGCAGCAACCCATATCCCTACGGTAGCCTTACCTACCGGTTTTCTACTTATAGCATATACTAAAATGTTCCGTTTGTCAATATTTTGCAGTTGTTTTTTAAAGGTAGACGTCGTCTTACATCTGCCACGATTATGCGCGCCTCTTTGCGCGCACTGTCCGCGCACTGCGGCAAGCTGCACACGAAAGGCAGCCGCAATATTCCATGCACGTTACCCGAGTTTTTCAGGGCAGAAATCGATCTGTACACAACACAGCGTTCGGTTCCCTTTAATACAAGCATTTCGGAAATGAGCCCCGAGCATTTCGGACATTTTGCAGATTCAATAAAACCCAAAACCTTTATTATCTTTTTGAAAGCAAGGCCACACACTCAACGTGAACCGTACGCGGAAAAAGATCAACCGGAATCACCTGTTGTACGCTGTATCCCCGTTCAGAAAGCAATGCAACATCCCGCGCAAGGGTTGCACTGTTGCAGGAAATCATAACAATTTTCTCGGCTCCGCTTTGCTCTAACGCTTCGATAACCGTAATATCGCAGCCACGGCGCGGCGGATCGACCACCGCAATATCAAACTGCTCTTTTTCCTCGGCAACAAGGCGGCCGATCAGCGATGCATCCCCGCATAAAAAACGAGCGTTTTGAATTTGATTGTTCTCTGCATTCTGCCGTGCGTTTTTTACCGCTTGCTCTACCACCTCAACGCCGACCACCTCACGCACATGTCGTGCCATGGACAGTCCGATAAGCCCGGCGCCGCAGTAAAGATCCAGCAGCCTTTCGTCGCCACGCGGCTTTGCAAGCTCCAGCGCAAGCGTATAAAGCCGCTGAGCCATGTCATGATTAACTTGGTAAAACGACAAGGGAGAAAGCTTTACGGACAAGCCGCACAAGACATCCTCTATGGTATCAAGGCCCCATAGTGTTCGGCAACATTCTCCCAAAATCACATTGTCTCTACGACGATTTTCATTCAACACAATTGATTTGATTTGTGGAAACTTATCCGTTAAACGTCGGCAAACTTCCGCTTCACCTGTAAAGGCGTTTGCATTCACAACAAAACAGACCATGATTTCGCCGCTAATTGTTCCCTGTCTTAAAAAAACATGGCGCAGAAGTCCGGTTCCGGTGGCTTCATCATACACTGAAATCTGAAAATCATCCGAAAAACGGCCAATCTCGGCTAAAATCTCCCCGAAAATTTTCGGTTGAAGCAAGCAGTCACTGACCGGAACAAGGCGATGACTGTGCGGCGCATAAAAACCAAATACCGTTTTTCCGTCCGGTGTCTTACCGGCCGGATACTGCCCTTTATTCCGATATCGGTCTATCCGCAGAGGATCACATACCGCGTTTTCTGCTGTAAATTCTACTTTTCCGATAGCCTTTAGATTATGAAAGACCTGCTCCGTTTTCAGAGAAACTTCTCTTGAATATCGGATATGACGATATGCGCACCCGCCGCATTTTTCAAAAACCGGACATTCATTTTGTTCCCGCGAGGAAGAAGGCGTTAAAAGCCGCGCTAAACGGCCATAGCAATATTTTTTCAACACCTTGACAATTAAAACCTCTGCCCGATCTCCGGGCGCTGTGTTCGGAACAAAAACAACCTGCCCCGAGTCGGTCCGGCCGACACCGTAACCCTCTGAAGTCATTCCGGTGATTTCAAGCGTAGCACGGTCGTTCTTTTTAAGCTGCATGCTGCACACTCCGCTTTAAAATTTCCACGCATCTATTCCGGCAAAAATTTCCCAATCACACACATCGCCGACATTTCGCAATGTTCCGGAATAAATAGCGGTCGCATTCTTGTAAAGCAGCGGAATAAAAGGCGTTTTTACATCGAATATCCGCAAAAAATCCGAAAGGGACATTTCTTCACTCAAAAATTGCCGGTATGCAGTCAGCGTTTCCCCGCCGTCATTACAGGCGTTAAGCGCGCCCGGTTGAAGCAAACGCGAAATATCGTTTGAAGGCGTCAGCTTTACCTCTCCGATAAAAAGGTCGTAATGATGCGCGGCGACCTGGGCATTGTAGGTCGCGTCGTCAGTCTCCGACAGTTCTACACCGATTCCTGCCGCAGTCAGCCGCTGTACCAACCCTTGTGCCGCACGAAGACGCGCAGAATTATCACGATTTACAAGCAGACGCAAGGTTACCGGATTGCCTGCTGCATCCAAGAAAACACCAGCCTCGTTTTTTTGGCTGAGCCCAGCCAGCGCAAACAACTGCTGCGCCGCCGCACTGTCAAAAAGATCAACGGTATAATCCGCGCTCGACAGCGATTCGTTTTTAGGATGGAACGGCTGAGCAGTACTGCTGCCACGACCGGCAAAGGCGTCGGTTAAAATGCCTGCCCGGTCTGCGCAAAGAGAAATCGCCTTGCGAAAATCCTGGTTGGCAAGCAGCGCATGGCTGCTGTTGACACCAATATAAACCAAATCATTTTGCAAAACGGCAGCCGTCTTAGCCGAGGCAGCCTTAAGCTGTGAATCAGACAGCGAAGTATACACAAAATTAACGCTTCCGATTCGTGTCATATACGGCAGAAGCGAATAACGGTGAACCTCCACCAAATTGATCCTGCGAATTTCCGAGGACTTGCGCGCGCAATATTCGTTTTGAATGAGCGACAACGGCTTTTCCTCCGGCGAAAAGCAGTATCGGCCGCTTCCAACAGCCCGACTTGCTTTAGAACCGCCCTTGACAATCGGAAAAGTCAAATTTCGATCAAACAATCGGTCCGGCTGCTGCAGCACAAAATTAATCGTAACATTATCCTTTGCCGAGCAGGACACGACATTGGACAGCCGCGGTGCATAAAGACTACAGCTTCTCGCCGCATTATAGGAGGACACAACGTCAGCCGCCGTCAGGGCGCTGCCGTCCGAAAAACGAAGACCCTGCCGAAGTGTAATGGTCCAGCGCGTGCCGGCGTGAACCATTGTCTCCGCCAAAACAGGGGTCACCGAAAAAGCAGAATCCACCGAAACGAGCGAATCATAAAGAAGGGACCCTAAATAAAAATTCGTGCTCTGCACAGCGCTGTACGGATTGAGCGAATCCGAAGAAAAATACGGCAGAGAAAACGTCGGTACAACTGCTTCGGTAATACCGCTGCTGTTATCATCCCTGGCAATTGCCGCGCTGCCGACAGAGGAAGACGAGGACGACGCTTGGCATGATGCAAAAAGGAGTGCCAGAAGAAATAAGCAAAAAGCCATGGCGCGTCGTATCATTCAAAGTCCCCTCCCAGTTTTTTACACCCGATGCAGAATTTCGGTATAACTCGGCATCGGCCAGTATTTCTCGTCCACCATCAGTTCTGCGCCGTCACACGCGGTGCGCAGCGCATGCATTGCCGGCAGAATCTTTTCCACACAATGACGTGCTTTTTCCGGAAATCCGCCCAGCTGCTCAAGCAGATTCACCTGTTCGAGCAAATTATCAACGGCGTCCGAAATAGCGTCAATTTGCCGTGCGAGCAAATCCTCGATACGACAAATGGCTTTACAATCGGTTTCGGTACGCGCCAGCTTTTCCACTGCAAATGCAATTTTTCCGATATACTGCATACAAGCCGGCAAAATCTGTCGACGGGCCATTTCCAACATGGTATCTGCCTCAATATGGATGGTCTTGACATAATTTTCCAAGCATATTTCATACCGCGAGCGACACTCGGTCTCGCTTAAAACATGGTACTTTTCAAAAAGTGCAATGTTTTCAGGTGCTATCATGGCCTGCGCAGCATCCACCGTATTTCTTGAAATGCTGAGCCCGCGCCGCTGCGCCTCCTGCTGCCACTGTTCGGAATAGTTGTTCCCGTTAAAAATAATCCGGCCGTGAGTTTTAACCGTATCAGCGATCAGCTCTCGAACGCCCTCTTCAATTGAAGGCGCTTTTTCAAGCCGCAGCGCCGCCTGTTCCAAGGCCGCGGCACAAGCCGTGTTCATAATATATGTCGAAACGGCAACTGACGCTGACGACCCAATCATTCTAAATTCAAATTTATTGCCGGTAAAAGCAAAAGGCGAGGTACGATTCCGATCCGAAGCATCCTGGCGCAAAGTCGGCAGAACGGCAATGTCGTCAAGCAGCTTTTTGGAGTGAGACGCGCACTGCTCGGTATGATCGGCAATATGAAGCAATATATCCGTCAATTCTTCGCCGAGAAAAACGGAAATAATGCTCGGCGGAGCCTCGTTGCCGCCCAGACGGCAATCGTTTCCGGCCGATGCGGCTGAGAAGCGCAGCAAGTCCTGATACTCATCTACCGCTTGAATCACGGCACACAAAAAGGTCAAAAACTTATAATTATCCTGCGGATGACGGCCGCACGCAAACAGATTTTCGCCGTTATCGGTTGCCAGCGCCCAGTTGTTGTGTTTGCCGGACCCATTGACACCCTCAAAAGGCTTTTCATGCAAAAGGCACGCCAGACCCAAACGTTTTGCCTCTTTGCGCATGGTCTCCATGACAATTTGGTTATGGTCGCACGCCTTGTCCGCCTCTGCATAAAGTGGAGCCAGCTCATGCTGTGCAGGCGCAGCTTCATTGTGCTTTGTTTTGGCCGCAACGCCCATTTTCCATAACTCATGGTCGATCCGCCGCATATATTCCGCAACCCGGATCCGAATACGGCCGCAATAATGGTCATCCAATTCCTGCCCCTTAACGGTTTTTGCACCGAAAAGAGTTCTGCCGCAAATCTTAAGGTCCAGTCTGTTTTCATAGTCCTCGCGGTCAATCAGGAAATATTCCTGCTCCGCGCCGACTGTCGGAACGACGCGCTGTGTTTTCCGATCTCCCAAAGCACGCAGCACACGAACCGCCTGCTGAGACAGTGCCGCAATAGAGCGCACCAGCGGTGTTTTATGATCCAATGCCTCGCCGGTGTATGAACAAAATGCCGTCGGAATATAAAGACTGTTATCCCATACGAAGGCAGGAGAATTCGGATCCCAAACCGTGTAGCCGCGCGCCTCAAAGGTCGTTCTGGTCCCACCCGACGGAAAACTGGAAGCGTCCGGCTCCCCTTGGATCAGTTCCTTACCGGAAAATTCCAACATCGGGCGACCGTCTGCCGTCGGCGTCAAAAACGCGTCGAACTTACCGGCCGTCACATTTGTCATCGGCTGAAACCAATGTGTAAAATGCGTAGCCCCCTGCTCCACGGCCCAGTTTTTCATGGCATCTGCCACCGTCTGTGCAAGCTGGGGATTCAGCGGCAGGCCCTTCTTTATGGTCGAGACCAAACTTTCATAGGCTTCCTGCGGCAGCCGCTGCTTCATGACCTCATCATTAAAAACACAGCTTCCGAAAAGTTTTTCAAGTTCAGTCGTCATATTTTCATCTCCTTAAAATAGGATAAACTTTTATACGGTACAGTATACCACAGCCTTTTGTTTTTGTAAACAACAATTTCCGAAAGAAGCGCCGATATTACGGCGTTTATCGAATATACGAGGCTAATGGATCTCTTTTGAAATCGCACAAACAAACCTCCCTTTTTCATATTCCCTATTGAAAAAAGCCAAAGAATAAGATATACTGTTGAAAAACGCATTTTAAGCTTTAAGGAGAATAAAAATACCATGAAACTCGGAATTGTGGGTCTGCCGAACGTCGGCAAAAGCACCTTGTTCAATGCTATCACCAAAGCCGGCGCTCAATGTGCCAATTACCCGTTGTGTACCATTGAGCCAAACATCGGCATGGTCGCGGTGCCGGACGTCCGGCTGGACCGTTTGGAGGAAATGTATCAGTCGGATAAAAAAACACCGGCTGTCATTGAATTTGTTGACATTGCAGGGCTTGTTAAGGGAGCGTCCAAGGGCGAAGGTCTCGGTAATAAGTTTTTGGCAAACATCCGAGAGGTCGATGCAATCGTTCATGTTGTCCGCTGCTTTGAAGATGTCAACATCATTCATGTTGACGGGCAAATCGGTCCTCGACGCGATATTGAAACCATTAATCTGGAGCTGATTTTTTCCGATTTGGAAATTCTGGACCGTCGTTTGGACCGAACCCGGAAAGCGCTGAAGGGCGATCGCTCCTTGTCGGCCGAAATCGATCTCCTGCAGCGCCTGCGGGAACACCTGGAGCAAGGAAAATCCGCCCGCAGCTTTGCGCGCACCGAGGATGAGGCAAAAATTTTGTCTACGATTTCTCTGCTTTCGGACAAGCCGGTCATATACGCGGCAAACATGAAAGAAGATGATTTTCTCGGCAAGCTCGAAGATAACCCTTTTTATGCGCAGGTTGCAGCGGTAGCGGACGATGAGGGCTCGGGCGTATTGCCGATTTGTGCCAAAATCGAAGAGGAAATTTCCGAGCTGGCGCCGGAGGATCAATTGCTGTTTTTGCAAGATATCGGACTTTCCGAGTCCGGGCTGGACCGATTGATTTCCGCTTCGTACACACTTTTAGGGCTTATCTCGTTTTTGACTGCCGGCAAGCAGGAGGTTCGTGCCTGGACCATTCGTCAAGGCACACGTGCGCCGCAAGCGGCCGGCAAAATTCACACAGATTTTGAACGCGGTTTTATCCGCGCCGAAATTATCTCCTACGATGAGTTAATGGCCTGCGGCAGTCTTGCGGCTGCCAAAGAAAAAGGGCTTGTCCGTCTGGAAGGAAAAGATTATGTCATGCAGGACGGAGATGTTACGCTCTTCCGCTTCAATGTTTAAAAACGAAAAGAGCCTTTCCGCAAAATGCGAAAAGGCTCTTTTTTTCTGTTTTAATGCAAAAAAACGGCAAAACAAATAAGCATCCTGCAAAAAAGGCTCCGTGTTCTGCGTTTTTTTCATCAATGTGCCCCACCGGCGTCAGAATCTTATGGATCATAGCGCAGAATACTGCCGGCAGGCACAGGAGAACAGGACCATCGGATACTGTAATTTGCCGTCGGATGGTTTGCACTTTGCACCCGCTGTCCGTTCTCATCCGAAAGCTCGCACACCACGGCGGTCTGCGGTCTGACTCCGGGCATCAGCACCTCAATTTGCTGTCCTTCAACAAGCATATTGCGCGCAGCAAAAAAAAGCCGATCGTCCCGACAATCCGTCACCACGCCGCCAAACTCCCAACCGCGCACGCTGCCCTCGGTTTGATAACACTGGCCGGGCTGCCCGAAATAAAAGCCGGTGCAGTATTCACGATGGCTTACCCGAAAAACCTCCTGCAAAAGCCAAGAATCCTCACCCTGTGGCATTTTGCCGGTTTTCTCAAGGATATCCAGCACACCGCGGTATGCCCCAGTCACCGTCGCGGTATAATAAGCTGATTTAGCGCGTCCTTCGATCTTAAAGCTGGAAATCCCGGCGTCCCACAGCCGGTCTAAAAAGCCGATCATACAAAGGTCTCGACTATTCAAAATATAGGTGCCGTTTTTTTCTTCCACAACCGGAAAATACTCGCCCGGACGTTTCTGCTCCATGAGCGCATACTGCCAGCGGCAGGGTTGCGAACATTCTCCGCGATTGGCGTTTCGTGCCGTCAAATAATCGGAGATCGTACATCGTCCCGAAAAAGACATGCACATGGCCCCATGTACAAAACACTCTAATTCAAGCCGTGAATCCGTTTTGTCTCGCAGCCGACATATTTCATCAAGCGAAAGCTCCCGCGCCAAAACAACACGAGACGCGCCCATTTCAAAAAAGGCGTTTGCCGCAGCATAATTAACCACGCCCGCCTGCGTCGAAATATGAATTTCCGCGTCGGGAAGAAGGCGTTTTATCAAAGCAAGAACGCCGACATCCGAAACAATAAACGCATCTACGCCGCAAGCCGCCGCACTTTGTAAAAACTGCGGCATAGCGTCCATTTCCGCGCAAGTCGGCAACGTGTTGCAGGTGAGATACAGCCGCTTGCCGCAAGCATGAAGGCGTGCAGCAGCAGCCCGGAGCTCGTCGAAGGTGAAGTTTTTAGCGCCGGCACGCATCCCGAAATCGCGCGCGCCGACATAAACAGCGTCGGCCCCGTACAGAACGGCCGCTTCCAGCCGTTCCGGGTCTCCTGCCGGACTTAAAAGCTCCGGCTTGGAATAGTTAAGCATACCGTGTTTATCCATCTATTTTACTGTTTACACGCTGCGCCGTCGCACAATTCTTTTGGTGCTGTGCAAAAGTTGTGGCATAATAATACTTTCCGGCATGATCCGTCACAAAGTAATAATAATTCGTGCTATCCGGAAAAAGCGCCGCGCGAATCGCCTCGCGACTCGGGTTGCATATCGGCCCGGGCATAAGTCCGATGCATTTATAAGTGTTATACGCGTCATACAGTTCTTGATAGGTGTACCCCACCGTCGGCTTAATAACTTTTTCCACGTAATTGATCGTCACATCGGACTGCAAATTCGGAAACAGACTGTTCTTTAGCCTGTTGTGAAACACCGAAGATACTTTGCCCATTTGATTGACATCTCCGGCCTCTGCCTGAATCAAAGAGGCCAGCGTCAGAATTTCATCAAAGGTAAACGAGGATTCCTCTGTCGCTTTTTTTATTTCACTGTCAATGTGTGCCTCAAAGTTTGCAAAAAACTTCTTGGCAATCCCCTCATAGTCATTGGTGCCGGTATAAAACTCATATTTATCCGGATAGAAATATCCCTCATATTTGTAGTAACGATACTTATTTTCCGGCGCCTTGGAAACCATACTGTAGTTTACCTGCATCCGCTCTACAGCCTTGGTAAAATCGTTAATGTCGGAAATAACGTCTTTGGCTTTCAGCTCCTTGGCAATATCGTAAAGGGTCCATCCTTCGATGACCGTCACCTCGACCACATCTTTTTTTCGTGCCAGCTTCTGCAATTCGGCAGTGATTTCGGCATAGGACATATTGCCCGAAAAGGTATGGTATCCGTACTGAAAATCCCCGGTATTTCCAAGCTTGCAGAAGATCCTGAACAAAAGCGGCTGATCGATGATGTCGTTTTCGTGCAACACCTTGGCAATTTGCGCCGTGCTGGAGCCTTTTTCAATATAAATATCCTGTGCGGGAGCGTCGCCAAATTCCAGCCCGTATACATCCTTGAAGCCGAAAATAATAACGACCGAAAACATCACCGAAAGCGCAATAATAATGACCATGCGAATCAGCAAAGAAAGCCGTGATTTTTTCTTCTTGCGGCCGGACACAGGCGGCTTGCGCTTGAGATCGGAAGGCTCTGCCGACACGGCCTCTTCGGCAACCATCTCCGCCGGAGCGCTTTTGTCCGGGGTAACAGCGTTTTTCGACGCTTCAATATCTGTTAGGATCTCCTCGGCCGAAACTACTTTTTTTTCTTCTGCCATGGCTTTTTCTCATTCCTTTTTTCATGATGGATTCGGATGACCCGTTTTTCTGTTACAATCCAATCGACCGCAACATCAAAATACCCGTGCGGAAGCGCCTCGGACAGACAAGCCTCATAACATATGCCGATTTTTCGGCCTCGAAAACTCGATAAAAATCGGTCATAATACCCCTTCCCGTATCCCAAACGATATCCTTGACGGTCAAAACCAAGCCCCGGTACAATACAGACACTATCGGAAAAATCCGTCAGCTTCGGGCAAACAGCCGGGATTGGCTCAAAAACGCCGAAGGTATGACGTTCGGTCTGTGAAAAGTCACGAATCAAATAAAAATTCATCCATCTTGTGTGCTCGACACAACGCGGCAGCGCCACACGTTTTTGCAAAGACAGCAGCTGCAGAATAAGCTGACGGGTATCCACCTCAATATCTGTCGACATGTAACACAGCACTGTTTTGGCACCGATTACCGGACGAAGCGACATCAAGCGATTGCGAATCGCCGTATCCATCGCTTCCTTCTGTTCCGGCAAAAGTCCCAGCCGATAGCTTTTGGATTCTTCTCGCTTTTGGGTTTTAATCTGACGGATGTCTACTTTTTGCATAGAATATCCGAAGAGACCTTATCCGCCGCTTCTTTTCCTTTCAGGACTTCAATCAGCTTTGCGGCAAATTCAAAAACACACCCGGCTCCCCGCGCAGTGATAATGTTATCATCCTGAACCACCCGTTCGGAAACCGCATTTCCCTGAATCAATTGTTCTTCAAAGCCGGGATAGCAGCAGGCTTTTTTTCCGCGCAAAAAGCCCTTGTGACCCAAAATCGACGGCGCGGCACAGATGGCGGCAATCCATTTGCCGTCCCGCTGCGCATTCTCCAAGGCCTGATTGACACAAATGGCTTTTTCAAGCTCGGTAGTCCCGGGCATACCGCCCGGCAGCACCACCATTTCAATTTGATTGTCATATATAAACTCAGTATCGGTAATATCGGCTACCACCTTGATACCATGTGCTCCGCAGACTGCTTTGTTTTCAATGCCGACCGTTACGACCTCAGCCTCGGCACGACGCAACAAATCCACAGTGGCCAAGGCCTCAACCTCTTCAAAGCCGTTTGCCAAAAAAACAACTACCATTTGAAACAACCTTTCTGTTTTGATGTAAAGCTTTATTTCTTCACACCCGCAATTCTTTTTTCCAAAAGATGATCCGGCTTCCAAGAAAGCTTTGCGCGGCGCAGGCCGGCATCTCCGGCATCATCCTCCCGATTGACCCATTGAATCGACATTTTTTGCATACAATCTTCCACAAATGCATGATTGATTACAGTATAGCTGCCCTCAAAACAACGGTCTGCCTTTTCCACGTGCACATACAGGGTATCCCCTTTTTGTTCTGCTATTGTAAAGGCCGCGACCTTTCCGGATACTTCCAGAAACCCGCCCAAAAAAGGAAGCTCATGGAAATGAGACAGCGCCGACAAAGTACAGGCGCGCTCGGTGATTTCAGACGCCGATTCGGCAGGCACCTGCCTGCAAAACTCCTCAAAAAACCGCAAAACCCGGTCCATATGCTCCGGTATCAGCGGCAAATATCGCCATGTCGGATACTTTCTTGAAAAACCGGCAAGCTGAGTCCGCTTCGGATGCAGCGCTTTGCCGCTCAGACTCAAAAGCTGCTGTGCCGAATACACGTAATCGGCATAATCACGCACCGGAGCGTCCTCCAGCTTTAAAAAGGAAGACAGCTGCTGCACATGCTGTTCCGACAGTGCTACAAAGCGCATCGGTATTTTCTGCAAGGCACAGTACTCGATTATTTCCGCCGCAGCGTCTTGAATCGAGCCGGGACCGCAGGGCATATAAAACCGAGTCCGATCCTGAAATCCGTTTTTCAAAAATAGCCGGTCTCCCTGTAACGCAAACTGTAAATTCAGTGCGTCTTTCCAAGTAAAAACAACGCCGCAGGTATAGTCACAAAACCCGGAATCGTCATAGGCAAGATATTCCCGCAGCACCGGAATATCTGCCGGGGTAATTTCCGAAAAATTTAACATAAAAAGCCTCGGTTACTCGTTTTCTTTTAAAATGGAACGATATTTTTCACGCATCTGCGCTGCTTTTCCGCAGCTCATCTTCCCCTCGGGGCAAGACGAAAACACACAGCTCGGACCGGCTTTTAAAAAAAGCTCGGGCGCCACCTTGCACACCTCACGCAGCATTTGCTCGGCTACCTGCCGGATTTCCCATTGGGCACGGTTGCAGCAGCGGTGCTGAAAAAAGTTCAGCAGGCTGCGGGTGTTCATGGTAACCACCATTTTGGTTTCGCACGCATTGGGCAGCACATAACGGGCATCCTCATTGGCAAGCTTTGCAGCCTTTTTTTCCGCGCTTACCGGATCCTCGCCCTCCTGCACAAGCTTTTCCTTATGCTGTTTCGTTAAAACCTCCGCAAGACGGTCATAGGCCTCCTGCGCGTCCTTCATGGACTTTAAAAAAATCGCGGTTGCTTCTTCGGAATGCTCGATCTCGGGCGGCACAACATAATCAAACATCTTCTCGCGCACATAGCGCTGGCTTTTAACGCTGTAGGACGCGATACGGTGCCGTGTGATTTGCGCCAGCAAAGAACGGGACACCCCTTCGATACCGAAGGTAAAGCTGGCATGCTCCAACGGACTTTCATGCCCCAGTTCGGACAGCATTTTTACAAAATCCCGTGCTTTCTGCGGCGTTAAATTATCACCGAGCTCTTCGATACTGCTGTTGGAATAACAAAGCTTAGCCGCTTGTGCCACTGTTTTTACCGGCTGCGCACTATAAGCAAGCAAAAAAACCTTTGCAGGCATTTTTCGTTCCCCCGCTCCAATCAATATTTATTTTATTTTACCACTTCTCCCCTCGTCTGTCAACGAAAAAAGAGCGGCACACCGCGTCTTGACAGACCTGCGGGAATGCGTTATGATAAAGAAAACAACGCAGGGGGGCTGTAGAAATGGTTCACATCGGAAACGAATGGGACACGCTGCTTGCAGATGAATTTCAAAAGGAGTATTATTTAAAGCTTCGGAAATTTTTAGCCTCGGAGTATCGCACCCAAACCGTTTATCCGGATATGCACGACATTTTTAACGCCCTGCGCTACACCTCTTATTCGGCGGTAAAAGCTGTTATTCTCGGGCAAGACCCTTATCACGGGCCGGGACAGGCGCACGGTCTTTGCTTTTCGGTGCGCCGTGGCGTTGCCCCACCGCCCAGCCTTATCAACATTTTCAAGGAACTGCAAAGCGATCTCGGCATTGCGCCGCCGCCCCACGGAGAACTGACCGAATGGGCGCAAAACGGTGTTTTATTGCTCAACACAGTCTTAACGGTACGAAAGGGACAGCCCAACAGTCACAAGGGCATGGGCTGGGAATTCCTGACCGATCGAATCATTGAACTGCTGGATGCGCGGCCGCAGCCGATTGTTTTTTTGCTTTGGGGTGCAAATGCTCGTTCTAAAGACCGCCTGATTCAGAATCCCCGTCATTTAAAGTTAAC
>CAKSSH010000019.1 GCA_934488695.1 uncultured Oscillospiraceae bacterium | reverse complement strand
GACACCCCATGCCTCCCCGGCGGCGGCCGCCGGGCTTGCCTGAACAGCTTCGGCAAACACCTCCAAGACCTGGAAGGCGACCGAGCCGTCATCAAGGGTCTTTTGTCGGAGGGTGACCGGCGGACAGAGCGAGCCGGTCTGGCCGGACGGCGCTACGGGGTCGGCGTAGTAATAGGTGTTCTCCGCGCCGGCAAGCCAGCCGGCGTTCGGTGAAACGGCCGGCGTCTCGGAGGCGATACCGAGAAGGTCGCCGTCCGCATTTACAAAATAAGAAACCAGTCGCAGCCGCAGAAAAGCCGAAATGTTGCCGGTGTTTTGAATCCGAATATCGGACTTTTCGGTCCCGATACCGGCCGACGCCGGATTATCGACCCCGTCCAGCTTTTCGTGCACGGCACAGGTGACGATTGCAGGGGTCAGACGATTGACGTTGTCCGTCTTGCGAAACATCATGGACAAGGTAACGCCGCAGGCCGCGGCCGCCGCAGCGGCCGCCAAAATCCATAAAACGATTTTCAGCCGTTTGTTCATGCGCCGTTACCCCTTTCTGTTGGTTTTTTTGCCGCTGTTGCCGCTCAGCCAGCGGGCGCGCGTCGGCGCGTCGTTGAAGATGACGTCGGCGCCGGCGCCGGTCGGCGGAACCGTAACCGTTTGCGCCGTGTCGGTATAGCGCCAGGACCAGCCGTTTTGCTGCTCGACCGTATAGGTTCGGCTGAGCAGGTTTGTGATTGTGACACTGCCGTTTGCCGGAGCCGACACATAAAGCACAAAATCGCTGTCGTCGGCGCAGGTGATTTTGTAAACAAAGATTCGCTTGCCGTTACATTCGTCGGCCGCGGTGTTTTCGCGCCGGATGGTGAGGGTGCCGTGAAGCGGCGTGAATTTTGCGTAAAAGACGTTGGAGACCGGCATGGGAGACAGATTCAGGGTCTGCGGCACAAGCTTGTTGCCGGTCACGATGCCCTGGTCGCCGACCGGCAGGGTGCAGGCATCGTCCAGATAAAAGCCCTCAAAGGCGTAGCCGGCGGAGGGCGTCGCCGTCGTGCCCTCAAAGGGCGCGGCGCCGTTGACGACCTCAATGGTCCGATCCAGGGAGCCGCCGCCGCGCGGCCAAACCCGGTATTCCACCGTGAATTGCAGCGGCGCGTAGAAAAACACCAGGTAGTTTTGCGCGTCGTTTGCACGAAGAAGCAGCTGCTGCGACACGGCAGAGACACAGTTCATCCCGCCTACCGGTCGAGCCGTTGCGGTCACCGTGGCGCCGAATCGGCCGACGCCGCTTTCCACGGGGAGCAGGACACCGTTTGCATGGGTCGGGTCGTTGGGGTCGTAGCTCAGGGAGGACAGGTTGCTGATGTCGGTGCCGTAGGCAAGGTAGTAGATCCGGTAATTTTGAGGATTTCGGGTGTAGAAGATATAAAGCTCGGTGCCGTTTTGCTGAATGGTAATGTTAAAATGCGGATCGGTCTCCGCGTCCAGCAGAGAAATCGGGCCGAGACCCTTGATAAAGCCGGGATCCTTGACCGAAAAGCCGCTGAAAGACTGCGGGACAATGCGGTGCAGCGAGCCGATCTCCCCGATCCCCTCGGTGTGCGCGTCGCTCTCGGTATAGTTGATGTAATTGCCGTCGCTGTCGACGACCAGACTTTCATCGTCGGTCCCCAGCTTTTGCAGCATGTGATGAACGGCGTAAAAGGCGTTCTGGGTGTTTTTGCTGTAGTAAAAGGTCACAACGTTGTCCGGAGAACCGACATAATTGCCGTATTCATCCTCGATGACCGACAAGATAAGGCGTTTGTAAAAAGCGTCGGGAATATAGTCGGTAATAACGGCGAACCGCTCGGTAACCACCGCCTTGGAGGAGGTCTTTTGGATCGAGCCGCCGCCCGGCGCCGAGTCAATCAGCAGCCCGGTTTCCAGATATCGGTATTCGACGCGGTAAGTAATGTCGACGGCATGGACGTAGGTAAAGGTAAAAACGTTGTGCCGGGGATCCTCTTTGTTTTCCTCGTATTCCACCGTGATGGAATGGCTTGCCAGCGTCGGGAAATAGCCGTTGTTGTAGGCCGGGTACAGCTGATTGAGCGGCTCTCCCGCCTTGGGGAAGAAGGTGCGGGTGTTTCCCTGGTAGGCAAAGCCGGAGGTGTCCGGCGCAATGAGACGGTGATATTTGCCGTCGGAAGCAAGGTAGACATACTGCTGCGCCTCGCCGGCGACCGAGACCTCATAGGTCCGGTTGTCCTCGGGCGCCCCCTGCGCGGCTTCGGAAAGAAGCGCCAGCACGGCAGGGGCGGTCTCGGACTGCTGCAGCGCGTAGTGGATCCGGTAGGGCTGTGCCGAATGGGAGCCCCAGTCGGCAAAGACGTTCATATCTCGCGTTACCGGCATATCCAGCGGCGTATAGGCTGTTTTGTTGCCGGTTTTCATGTAAAACCAGCCGGCAAAGGTATAGTCAAAGCCGGAGGTGTCGACAGGATTCGGAATGCTGCCGAGAACATTGCCGTGCGTGACGGTCCGGGTCTCGATTAGGCCGGCGACGCTGCCGGTTTCCTCAAAGGCAAGCATATCGTCGTAGGTTCTGAAAAACCGCAGCGTGTGGCTCACCGGCGTCCATTTGGCATACAGGCCGACGTCCTTGGCGGGCATTGTGTCGCCCGCGGCGTATTCACTGCCGTCGAAGCAGCCCGGACTGTAGTACCATCCCCCGAAGGTGTAGGCGTTTTGCTCCAGCGTGGAGGGATAGGGCGGGGAGATGCTGCCGTGTTCGTCCAGACCGGTTTGATAGGGCAGATAGGTGTGCGACAGCACGTCATTGTAGTTGTGCAGGGTCAGGCTGAAGTTTTGACGGGCATAGAAAAACTGCGCCGTGTAGGAGAACCGCCGGTCAGGCAGCTGGCCGTTTTCAATGCGGCGCTTGCCGTTTGCCACAAAGCCGTGCAGCGTCGGTTGGGTCTGGTCGGCCAGCGTGGTGTTGTTGTCGGAGGTGTCAATGGATTTGTAAAGCCTGTAGTTGACGCCGTTGTAGGTCAAATCGGTCGCCTCTCCCGGCAGCACCGGCACATACAGCTCATAGATCCACTGGCGCGGAACACTCCAGGAGATGTTGGCGCCGTTATTGAAAAAGCCGAGGAAATTGACAATGTCGGAGGAGCCCTCGACGGAGTCGTAGAGCACATAATCTCCCAGCTTTTGGAACATTCCTTTAATGGTGGAGTTGGAAAACTCCTTGGTGTATTTGACCTTAAATTCGCCGTTCCAGCCGGCGAGATAGGCATAGTTGCCCCACTGTCCGGAGCCCATGTTGCTGGAGGCCCCGTTTTGGGTGTGCGTTTCGCTCACCTGAATCGGCTCAAAGGCCTCACCCGGCCAGAGGTCGGCCAAATTGGCGTTGTAACGGCCGACGACGTCAAGATAGTGATAGGTATAGCCGTTTGAGGCGGTCAGCGTGCCGGTCGCATATTTGTCGGCATAGGCTGCCTTGATGGTCGGCAGCGCCCGGATACCGCCCCACTGGCTGTTTGGCACGGCGGCCAGCAGCCTTTCAATGGTGTAGGGGGACGGACGGGGCTTGTTTATGTTGCCGAAGTCATAGGTTGTGCCGCCGACGATCTGATACGCGCCGTTTCTCTCTCGGGCATAATAAAATCGCAGGGTGTACTGCTTGCGGTTGTAATAAACGTTGACGACGGTCGAGCCGTCTCCGTGAACCAAAACATCGGCGTCGGCATGGCTGTAGACATAATGGGCAAAGCCTTCGGGGTAGCAGGCGGTCGTGTGGGTGTGGCTGCTGCCGCACAGAACGGTGGTGGCCGTCAGATTGTTAAGGCCGGACACGGTCGTGCCGGACTGCGCGTTGTTTTTAACGCTGCCGATATAGCTGTATTCATCGTCGTCGGCATTTTGCAGCCAGTAGACGGTGGAATAGGTGGTGTTGACGGTCTGCCACAGCGCCTTGTAGGTGCGGTTTTCGTCCGGAATGGTGCCGGGCAGCGCGTCGGCAACGCCGTCGCCCGTGCCGTTTGTGATATCATCCCAGCCGATAAACACATAACCGTGGCGGGTGGGCTGGTTGACAACAAAGGGCGTGTTGTAGCGGGCATAAAGCGGCTCGGTGCCGTAGCCGCCGTCCATGTCGAATTTGAGCATATAGTAATTGCGGTCGTAGTAGCATTGAAAAACGGTAGAGCCGTCAGCGGCGACCGATTCGGGATAGTGATACAGCTTGGTAAAGCCCCGGGTCTTGTCCGGGTCCGGCGCCTCCAAATCGGTGTTGGAGATGATGGTGCCGGTTTTGGCGGCCGAAATGTGGTAAAGGCCGACATCCTCGGTGTACAGGTCGTCGTTGATGTTTTGAAAATAGTAGCGGACGGCGTACGGCACGTCAATGGCCTTGTAATAGATGTTAACGGTATAGCTCGGCCGGTTGTAGCTTGCCGGCAGATTGAGCAGGATGACGGTCGCGTCATCATAGGCGTCCACCGGGCCGGTTTCGGGCACCGTGACGGCCGGATTGTCGTGATTATAATAAGGCGCATAGCCGAGGTAGGTCGGCGAGATGACGGTGTTGGTGTAGGCGGTGCCGTACTGGATCTGCGCCGTAAAGCCGGTGTAGATCGGCTGCCCGGAGATGGCGTCCAGGTAGTTGATGGAAATGTCCACGTACTCGGGGTCGGACCGCGGCGTCCGAACCGGCGCGCGGGGCGCGGCCGCATACCGCGCACCGCGCACGACCTCTTCGCCTGCCGGGGCGGTCGGTGCCGAAAAAGAAACGGTGACGCAGACCGGGGCGGAAAACACCGAATTGCCGCCGGCCGTGCAGACACAGCGGACATAGGCGCTGCCCGATTCGTCCAGCAGAGAAGACAGCAGCGCGTAGGACAGCGAAAGCGTCCGATCGGTCCCGTCGTAGATGTCGACCCACAGGTCGCTATCGATTTCGGCAAGGATTTGCCATTGATAGGTCGTTTGCGGAAGGGCGGGAGTGCAGGTCGCTTGCAGGCGGCTCTTTTCGTCTTGGGCAAGCTGCAGCGCCTGCGCCGGCTCTCCCTCACAGGTGACGGTGACGCGCTCCAGATCGGCGGATGCAAAGGCTGTGAGTGTCTGGGGCGGCAAAAGAGCCGCCAGCAGGGCAAAGCAAAGAAGGAGCGACAGCAACCTGCTGCGCCCGGTCTGTCGGCAACGCTGTAGTGCCTTGCGCATCCTTTTCACCTGCTTTCTTTGAGAATGGGTTTCGGTCGGCGTCCCCGCCTTATCGAGCCGGCCGCACAGGCCTCGCTTTGCGGAGCTTTATGCGGCTCCCGCTTTATCGAGCCGGCCGCACAGCGCTTTTTTCGGCGCGGCCGGCTGCCTTGACGGTCGCCGGTTTCGGCAGTGTCGATCCGCCGCGGTATTTACTTGTTTTGCACGGCGTTCCAAGCCGCCGCCGCGCGGTCGGCCGCGGTGTATCCCGGCGCAAGGAGCTCGGAAAAGCCATGGTACTGGACGGCCGTCGCATTCAGTCGAATGGAAAAGTCCGCCGGAAGGGATGACAGCTGCGTGCGCGTCAGATCGGGGCTGACCGTGATCCTGCCGCTGTTTTCAAAAACCGCGGCCCGCAAAACGGTGTTGGTGTCGACAACGCGGTAATAAACGGCGCTGTCGGCCGTGCCCGAAAGAAATTCCCATCCGGTGTCGGCGGAAAGGGAGAAAAACGTCTGTCCCGATCGGCTGTAAGAAAAGGCGTGCGAGGAGGTGCGGCTCCAGCCGGACGCCGTGATTTCAAGAAAGACATAGCAGGCCATTTCGCTGCCCTCAAAGAAAACCTCGGCCTGCTTTTGCAGGTCGACACCGGGGGCAAGCGTCCATAGATTCGGCGCGGAAAAGTTGCCGGTTTCGGTGATGATTAAATTTCGCAGAATCGCCACGCGCGCACGGTCTCCGACCGTTGTGGCGACAACATATTTGGAAAAGGTGATCCCGGTCAGCAGTGCAGAGATCAGGACAACGTACAGCAAATATGCCCGCAGAGGTAGATGAAATTTTTTCGGCCTGGGCGTTTTCACTGCAGGGACCTCCTTTCTGTTTTCTGAAAACGGGGTGTTCGCGCCGAAATCGGCGTAAATATTGGGCGCCGCCCTGCTTTTGCACAGGCGACCCCTTGCGCAGGTGCCCCCTTTGCGCAGGCGACCCCTTTGCGCGGGCAACCCCTTTGCGCGGGCAGCCCCTTGCGCGGGCAGCCCCTTTGAGTGCCTGTCCTGCGCGCCCTGCCTTGTGGGACGGCGCCGAATTTATGAGGAGCGCTGCCGGCTTTTCAGCCGCGCGGCAAGGCTTTCAAAGGACAGCAAAAGAAAGAGCAGCACAAGCAAACAAAGCATACCGGCCGGCGATTTCACAAAGCGCACGGCGCGTCCGGCCTTCGGCAGGACAAAGACCACCCGCCCGAGGACCTTTTCGGCGGGGACAAGCTCGGCGTCGGCCGCGTTGTTGGCGTCCCCTTTTGTTTGATAACCGTCCGCGGTCGCCGCAAGGATTCGGTGGGTCACCGTGGCCTTGCCGGACGAAAAAGAGATAACGTCGCCGGCGGTGTAGCTTTTTTGGCGACGGGTGATGATGAGGTCGTCCGGCTCCAGCGCGCCGGACATGCTGCCGGTCAGCACAACGGCGCCGGAAAACCCGAAAACGGTTGGGTTTTGGACGCCGAGCAGCGGCCTTGCGGCGGCCAAATACAGCGCAAAAAGCAGCACGGCCGTTAACAGAGAAAACAGCAGCAGCCGCAGCGTGCGTTTTACAACGGGCAGAACAGCTCCGGGCTTCATTGGCGTCTCCTTTTCTCAAGCAATAAGATCAGGCACAGGGTGCCGCTGATGGCCATCAGGACCAGATACCCGCCGAACAGACTGCGGTCGCCGGTATTCGGCGACGGATGACGATCCCCCTTGTCGTGGACGACAAGGTAAAAGCCGAGGGTGACGTCGTCGGCGGTGCCGGCGGCGGCACGGTTGCCGAGATAGGTGTCGATGCGGTCGCGCGCGGCGGCCGTGTCGCCCTCAAACTGCCAAAACCAGTTGATGTCGAAGTCCTGCATTTTGCCGGCGCCGACCGTTCCGGAAACGGCGCGGAGCACCGTGTCGGGCGAAATGCTCTGCGGCAGAGCCGGCGAGGAAAGGTCTGAAAAGCCGTCGCCGGAAAGGGCGGCGGTCACCGCCAGCTCCGGGGTGCTTTTGAGCATATAGAGAACTGCCGTGTAGCCAATGCTGCGGCGGACGTCGTTCTTGAGCCGAAGAATGCTGTCCTTTTCGGTGCCGGGCGCCAGAATCTTTTCGGCGTTTTCGGCCTGTACATTTTGATAGAGCGTTTCAAAAAAGGAAAGCTCGGCCGAGCCGTCCGAACGCACCGAGGTGTCCCGATCCCAGGTAAGGGAACGGGCGGTGTAGGTCAGAATGTGCTCCGGCTTTTCGCTGCGCGTTGCATAAGTCAGACCGATGACAACCGGCAGCAGCAGGACCTGTAGAAAAAAAAGAATCAAAACGATCGGAAAAAGAAATTCCCGAAAGGGTTTGTTGCCGCTCATAAGTCACCTCTTTTTAAACGAGCCGGAGCCTCCGGCGGAAAATACGGGTTCCGGGATCTGTGCAGCGCTCTCGAAAAAAGGCCGGGGGCGCTGCATAGCTTCCGGAAAACTCCCCCCCCGCCCGCCACAAGGCGGGGGGGGGGTAGACCGGGTTATGAATAGTTTGACGTTTTTGGAAAAGCCTTAGTCGATCTGAGTTACCGACATGGTGACCTCAAATTCGACCTTTCCGGCGTCGGCAAGGTTTGCCGCGGCGCGGTTGCCGAGATTTGTGTCTTTTACGTCGTTTTCATCCGAAACATGGAACGGCCAAGCCCAGGAAACCGTCAGGTTGTCGGCCGTTGTACCGGCCAGCGCGGTGTTGGCCGCATAATCGACGGTAACAGCCTCGATGGCGGCCTTAACCGCGTTTTGCAAATCGGCGACCGTCGCAATGCCGACATCCCCGATTTTGTACTCGGTTCCTTTTACGGTAAAGACCAGCGGGCAGTACTCATCGGTACCGTTGGTCGTCCAGTTGGTCAGCAGGAATTTATCCACCTTGTAGTTGACACGGACGGCGACCTCCGGCGTGCCGGTCAGCGCGAACTCCGCCAGATTTTTTGTGGTGCCCGGCGCAACCAGCTTGTCGGTATTGGACGAAACCACCGTGTCGTCCGCAAGCGTAAAGCTGTTGTCATCCTTGGCATAGGTTCTGCTGAAGAGACTGCCGGCGGCGGTGATATTAACGCCGAACTTGGCAACTCTTGCCGTGTCAGCCCCGTTGCCGCTGGTAACATACTTGGCAAAGGTGCCGCCAACGAAGCAGGATGTGATCAATACGAGAGCCAACAGGAGAACTGCAGCCCTCACGATCCGCTTTTTCTGAATCATGAAATCTTCCTCCTTAAAAAGAATGGGTTGAGACGAATGAAATCGTCGGGGGATTATGAGACGAAAATCGTCTCAACGTGAGGGTTGGCCCTCACATATATACCGCTGCTTCGCCCGGTTGTGGCACCGGCCGTGCAGAAGATACCGTCAGTTAGTGTCCTCAGACTCGCTTGAGTCGGCGGCGGCGCGCAGCCGCTCCAGCTCCGAGAGCAGCGCCTCGTTTTCCCGCCGGGCCTTGCCGGCGCTGCGCTGGCGGCGCAGAATGTCGTATATAATGAAAGCACAGGCGGGGATGCCGATGAACACCGCCATGCCGAGCGGCTGCTGTAAAAACAGAGCAAAGTCGCCGAGCCGGGCAATGCGTCCGACATACAGGCCGATGACCTTGTCGGCGTCAACCGCCGGGTCGGGAATGTTGTTGGCGTCGCCTTTAGTGATGAAGCTGCGCTTGCCGTTGCTGTCGATTTGAACCTCGGTGATGCGGTGGGTCACCACAATGCTGCCCTCCATATAGGAGATGATGTCGCCCTTCTGAAGCTTGTCGACGTCCGGCCGGACGGTGAAAATCAGGTCGCCCACCTCGATGTGATCCTCGGCAGTCCCGCTCATGGAGCCGGACTGGACCACCATGGGAGTCACACCGAAAACCGACGGCGGCGTCTCCGGACGAATCACGCCCTTGAGAATGATGGTCAGATTGCAAAGCAGAATTGCCGCAAAAAAGACGCACAGCACCGTGCCGACAACAAGCACGATCCCTCTGGAAATTTTGTTTTGAGCCATAATGATACCGTCCTCCTCGACACGGAAACGCCCGGTCGTTTATTGGAAATGCCGGGGTTCTGCGGGGTTTGCCGCGGCTGCTCCGGCTGCCGGGCCGGCAACAGGCGCTATCCCGACACTCTAACTATACACAAGAACAAACACCTTGTCTGTGACAAAAACAGAAAACAAACGAGACGCGGTCACTATACAAATCGGAAAATGTATGGTATTCTTAGATTGATAAAAAAGGAGATGGGGCGGATGAAACAGATAAAAGATTATTTATGCAACCTTCCCTTTTGGGGAAAGCTGACGGATTATGAGCGGGAATTGCTGCGTAATAACGCCTATCTTCGCCGGTTTGAAAAAGGCTCTTATGTCTTTTCTCCAAAGGATGAAGACGATTTCGGAATGATGGTTTTGCTCCGCGGCCAGATTCGGGCGCATATGCTGTCGGAGGACGGGCGAGAGGTCACGCTGTTTTCTTTGTGTGACGGCAGTATCTGCGTTTTTTCGGCGGCCAGCCTGTTTAAGCAGCTTACCTTTCGGGTCTTTCTTTCGGCGGAGCGCTCCTGCGAGGCTCTGGTCATCAACATGGCTCTCCTTGAAAAGCTGACCCATAAAAATATTTATTTTCGGTGCTTTGTTTACGAGCTGATTGCCGAGCGATTTTCGTGGGTTATGGACTCCATGCAGTGGATTTTATTTCACGGTCTTGAAAAACGTCTTGCATTTTTTTTGGTTTGCGAGTATGATAAGTATGGGAAAAGCGTTTTTCACTGTACGCACGAGGTCATTGCAAAAAATATCAGTGCCAGTCGCGAGAGGGTGTCTAAAGCGCTCAAGGGTTTTCAGGAGAAGGGTCTTATTTTGCGCAGCAAGGGCCGCATTGAAATAATCGATATTGCCGGCTTGCGCGCGCTTGCCGACCCGCCCGACCTTTTCTTTAAGGCGGCTCCCTATTCCTTTGCCGGAAATTCCTGAAAAAGCAGACCCAGCAACAGAAAGGAGAATACCATGAAAAAAATCATTGCAGTCCTGACAACGGCCGTTATTCTGTCCGTCTCAATGCTGCTGCCCGCATTTGCGGCGGCGGACATTGTCATCACAAAACAGCCGCAAAACGCAGTTTTCCCGGAAAATTCCAGTGCGAGATGGGGCGTAGAGGCAACCGGCAACGATCTTTCTTATTCGTGGTTTATTGTTTATCAGGGCGTGGCCTACGACACCGCGAAATCCTTTGAGGAGCAGCATCCGTGGCAGGATGGGGTCGGCGGCGGCGGCTACGGAAAAAGTCCGGCCGGAAACGAGTTTTTCATTGAGGGAATCGGTAAGGCGCTGGACGGTGCGGAGATTTACTGCGTCATCTCTAATCGGACCGGCAGCGTTACCTCGGAAAGCGCCCACATTTCGGTCGGCGGCGGGAAATTTCCGCCGCTATTGAAGGTGCCTGCAAAGGCTTCGGTTGAAAAAGGCAAGCGGCTGGAGCTGCGCTGTGAAGCCGAGGCGGCAGAAGCAGACGAAATCAAATCCTACGCCTGGTTTGAAACGAGCACCGGGGAGCTGAAGGATATTGTTGCCATCGGCGCAAAGGAAGGAAAGCCGGAGAACAAGGCTGTTTTGGTTTGCGGAACGGAGGCCGTCGGCACGCGCTACTATGTTTGCTATGTGGAGACAAAGATGGGCGGAAAGGCGTACTCAAGCGTTATCCCCGTGACAGTGACGGCGCCTACCGTAGTCTCATCTGTTTCCTCGCGGTCCGAAGCGACCGGAAACACGGGGAGCGATGACAAAACCGGCAGCACGATCGTGTCAGACGTATCTTCGGGAAAATCCGCAGAAAACGAAAGCCTGCCTGCGACGGGCGAGACGGAAAACGAATCCGACAAGACGGAAAATCTGTCCGACCCCGATAGCGCTAAAAAAGGGCTTGCCCCCCTATGGATCGTTCTGATCGTGATCGGCGGCTTGGCAGTCGTCGGCGGGGTTGTCGCTATTGTGATTTCGCGCAAGAAAAACACCCCCGCGCAATAACCCCCGCGCATAGGCGCATCCGGCAGCGGCGCAGCCCCTGCCTTATAAAAAACACCCCTGCGGCGTCCTTTCGGACGCCGCTTTTTTGCGCTCCGCGCCCCGAACCGTCATCTCTGCTGCCCCTCGCCCCGCCGTTCGCGCCTCTCCGGCGCCCTTTGCGAACTCTGTGCGTTTCGCGCCTTGCCCGCCCGCGTCGCGGCCGCCCCAATTTTGGGCGCGCCCGCAGGGCTTTCGTACAGGGACTTTCGTGTGGCGACTTGCGGCAGGCTTGCGCCCCTCACCCCGCCGCTCGCGCCTCTCTGCCGCCCCGCGCTCCGCGCCCCGAATCGTCGCCGCGGCCTGCCCCGTCGCCCCGAATCGTCGCCGCGGCCTGCCCCGTCGCCCATCCCGCGTTTGCGCTGCGTTCGGCGCCCCCCTGTCCCGGCGCCCTTTGCGCGGACTTGGGAAAGCTTGTCCGGCGCTTTGCGTTTGCATTGCTTTTTGCGTCCCCTGCCCCGGCGCCCTTTGCGAACTCTGTGCGTTTCGCGCCTTGCCCGCCCGCGCCTCGTCCTCCCCAATTTGGGGCGCGCCCCGGGGCGCTCCCGCAGGGACAAAAAGGGTTGAAGAAAATTTGCCGGTATGCTATACTTTATTGTAGAAAAAGATACTCGGCGCCAAAAGGCCGGGAAAAGACAACCGAGCGTTGAGGGTCGGCCCTCGGCTCGCCGCTTTGCGGCGAGCCGAGCCGCCCTGTCCGCGATAGAAAGCGAGGGGTCGGCCGCCGTGCAATCGACCAAGAAAAAACAAGCGCTGTTCACCGTCTTGGCGGTGACAGCAGTCGCTGCCGCTTATGCCTGCCGGCTGCTTGCCATGTTCGACGTCGGCGGCAAATATCCGAGTTATGTCCGCGCGGCGATCTATATCCTGCTGTTCTCCCTGTGGGGGGTTTCCATTGACCGGCGCATTATTCAAAAGCAGGTGCTGCACTGCCTGCGCATGACGGCGCTGCTGATGATATTTTGGCTAATTTTGAGAACGCTCAAATACGAAGTAGTCACCGATCCGACGATGGCGCGGTATATCTGGTATCTTTATTACCTTCCCATGCTGTTTATTCCGCTGATAGGGGTGTATATTGCGCAGCTGCTGGGCGAGGCGGAGGATTATCGCCTGACCGCAAAGGACGGCGCATTGTCCGTCATTCCCGCCGTGCTGTTTGGATTTGTCATCACAAACGACCTGCACCAGCAGGTGTTTGCCTTCAAGAGCCGTGTCCCGGGGGTGCCGGTCAGCAGCAACTTTTCCCATTGCTCGCTGTATTTTGTCTGCGTCGGGTGGATGGTCAGTTGTATGTTCTATTCCCTGATCCGCCTGTTTAAGAAAAGCCGGATTCCGGGCAGCAGTAAAAAGCGGTACCTTCCGTTTGTTTTCGGCTGCGCGACGGTGGTGTACGGCGTCCTTTATATGTTGGGGCTCCCCGCCATTCGCCGTTGGTTCGGCGACATGAATGTGATGTTCTGCCTGTTGTATGCGTCCATTTACGAAAGCTGTATTCGCTGCAGACTGATTCAGTCCAATATGGGGTATCGAGAGCTGTTTCGTATCTCCGGAATTGGCGGGTATATCACGGATAAAGCGGGCAACTGCACCCTGCGCTCCGACAGCGCCGGAGAAACCGATCTCTGCCCCGAGCCGGGCAGCCCCGTCATACAGCCGGACGGGATGCGAATTTCCTCCGCACCGATAAACGGCGGCTATATCGTTTGGCAGGCGGACATAAGTCGCCTCCTTGCCCTGCGGGAAAAGCTGCAGAACGCGCAGAAGGAGCTGGAAGAAAACAAACGGGCGCAGCAAAAGGCCTATAAGATCCAAAAGGAGCTGCATGAGACAAAAGAGAAAAACCGTATTTACGACCGGTTGGAGATGAAGCTGAAAAAACAGCACGATATCGTGACGGAGTTGCTGGACCGCTGCAAGACGGCCGACGAGGCAGAAACGCGCCGATTGCTGCGGAAGGCCACGGTCGTCGGTTCGTATGTCAAGCGCAGTGCCAATCTCAATTTTCTCGGAGCCGAGTATAAAATCTTTCCGCAGCAGGAGGTCCGGCTGAGCTTTGACGAAACGGTGCGGGCGCTGAACTTTTACGGAGCGCAGGCCGCCGCCGTGTATCGCATGACAAAGCCCATGGCGGCCGAAACCGCTTTATTCTTCTATGACTTTTTGGAAAACGTTATCGAGGAAACGCTGGACGGGCTGCAGTCGCTGGTGATTACGATTTTTGATGATGCCGCGAGACTGTTTGTCGAGTGCGCCGCCGATCTTTCACACCTTTCCTCCGAGTGCTGTACCGTTGTTTTGGAGGACGGGCTGTGGCTCATCACGGTATCCGCAGGAGGTGACGAGAATGCCTGACCGCAAACGCCCGGGGCGCAACGCCGTCAAGGAGGGCTTTGATAAGCTGCCGCAGGGGATCTGTTTTTTTGAAAAGGAAGGCCTGCCGATCCTCTGCAATCTGCAGATGTACCGCCTCAGCCGGTTTCTGTTGGGCAGCAATCTGCAATATCTCGGCGAGGTGGAAAAGGCGCTGCTTTCTCCGCCGGCGGATATTCATCCGGTTGAAAGCGCCGAAAACACCTTCCGGTTTCCGGACGGCTCGGTGTGGCAGTTTGATAAGAGGGCCGTTTCGGACAAAAGCGGGAACAGCTATATTCGCCTGACCGCCGACGACGTGACGCAGCTTCACCAAGCGCTCCTGCTTTTGGAAGAGGACAACCGGATGCTTGCCGAGGACGCAAAGCTTTTAAGAGAGCTTGCCGAAAACGCCGAAGCATTAGCGACGCAAAAGGAGCGCCTTGCCGCCAAATCTGCCCTGCATGATAATCTGGCCGCCTGTATTACCGTGACCAAGCGGTTTTTAAGCGGCGACATGCCGAACATCACTGAGGAACAGGTGGTGCAGGAGTGGGAAAAGAGCATGGCCTTTCGCGAAATGGGCAAGGTGTCCGCCAAGGAGCGGCTGTTATCCCAAGCCGAGAAAAGTGACGTTACTGTCTGCCTTGTCGGCATGGAGCTGCCGGAGGAGGCCGCCGAGTTTTTGTATTCCGCCGCTTTGGTGGCGCTCAATAATGCCGTGCAGTATGCAAAGGCGACCGAGCTGTACGTCACCGTTACTCAGAGCGACGCTTACTATACCGCCATGATTCGCAATAACGGCATTCAGCCGACGACGGAAATCGTCGAGGGCGGCGGCCTTTCCAATCTGCGCCGCCGGACGGAGCGGGCGGGCGGTTATATGACGGTGCAGAGTCTGCCGGAATTCATGCTGCTTATCGGGATACCGAAATCCAAGCTTTTCGGGGGAGAATAATTGATGGCCGTGAGAAAAATTTTGATTGTTGAGGATCAGACCCTGGCGAGAAACTACTTGTTTTCTTGCGTGGATAAGTGCCAAGACTGCACGGTTGTCGGCGCGTTGACCTGCGCCGAGGCGGCGCCCCAAAAATGTGCCGAAGGAGAGGTGGACTTGGTGCTGATGGATATCTGCACCGAGCACGATTCGGATGGGCTTGCCGCCGCAGAGAGCATTAAAAAGAAATACCCCCGGGTCAAGGTCGTTATGGTGACCTCCATGCTGGAGGGGCGTTTTTTGAACCGGGCAAGGGAAATCGGCGCCGATAGCTTTTGGTATAAAGACGCGCCCTCCGAGGATTTGGTTACCGTTATCGAGGGAACGCTTTCGGGCGAGCGTTTTTGGCCGCAGGAGCTGCCGGCGGTGCCGTTGGGACGGGTCCTTTCCTGCGACCTGTCCGACCAGGAGATGGAGACGCTGCGCCTGCTCTGTGAGGGAAAAACCAACACCGAGATTGCCGCGCGGATGAATGTGGCGGAATCCTCGGTGCGTACCTATATCAACCGGATGCTGGAAAAGACCGGCTACCCGAATCGAAACCGCCTGATGGTTGCCGCGGTCGGCAAACGTCTGGTCGTGCCGGAAAGCCGGCCGGACACGTCCGAGGAAGGCTGAATCCGGCGCCGCACCCTGCGGCCGCCCCCGCCGCGGCCACCCGCGTTTTGCGCTTTCCGGCGCCGCACCCTGCCGCCCCCTACCGCGGGCGCTTTCTCTTTGGAAACGGCCACCTGCCTTTAAGGGCAAAAATGCTGCCGCACCCTGCCGGTGCCCCGCCGCGTCTGTGCGTAATTTGTGACGTGCGGTGCTTTTCGCTGTCGCCGGGCAAGCCCGGCGGCGTACCCTGCCGCCCCCGCCGCGGCCGCCCCGCATTTTGCGCTTTCCGGCGGCGCACCCTGCCGGCGCCCCGCCGCAGCCACCCGCATTTTGCGCTTTCCGGCGCCCCGCCCCTTTTTCAAAAAACAATTGTTGAAGCCCCGCTTTTAGCGGGGCTTTTTTCTGTAAAACCCCCGTTAAAAAGCGATTGTTCACAAATTGTTTACAATTAAAGGACACATTTGTCCTCATTTTTGAGGACAGACAGTCCGTTTTTTCTTTGGTATAATGATAGCGTAGGCAAAGTATAATAAAAAACCACCCGATATATTGTCAATAAAGAAAGGAAGGGGGAGGCTCAATGCAAAAAATTGTGGTCGACATGCAGAATTTTCTGTTTGCCGACGCGGCGGCGACCGCATTTGAAAAATCGGATTACGATATCGGCGTTGTCCGAGCAGAGTCCCCGAAGGACACCGTGGAGCTTTGCAGGGTGTTTAAGCCGTCGGTGTTGATTATGGAGGTTACGGGCTACTCCCCGTGGAAGCTTTGCGAGAGGCTGCGGCTCCGGGACGAGGTCAAGGCGGTGTGTCCCGATTGCAAAATTGCCTTGATTGTGGACTCCAATACCGAACGCCAGGCGGCAAAGGACATCCGGGACGCCAAGAAAAACGGCCTGATTGACCAGTTTTTCTACGGCTCCATGACCGCCGAATATCTGATGGATCAAATTTATGCAATGTAATAGCAATAACCGAAAAAGAGACCTTTGAGAGACGATCTGAACAGAACAAGGAGGAAACATGATGAAAACGAAAAAATGCAATCGATGGCTTAGCCTGTTTTTGGTGATTGCAATGCTTGTCGGCGCGCTTCCGCTTTCGGCGGTGACGGCAAGTGCACAGGACATGGCGCTTGCATCGGATGACTATTCGCAGTGGATCAACATCGGAAACCATAAAGGGCCCGATGGAACCAATTACAAAGCGGATTCAAAGTTTTGGTACGAGGGCATGGCTCTGTGCCTGAAAAGCACAAGTGCCGATGCTAAAATTCGGCTGCAGAGCGACATTTCCGTGGAAGAGAACTTCTTTGAAAACGAAAGAAACAACTGGATCGCCAATATTCCGGTCAAGCGCAACAAGGTCATTGACCTAAACGGCAAGACCCTCTACATCAAGCCCTATAAATATGATAAGGACAACACATTTTTCTACGGCAAGAATTTTTCCACCGGTATTGCGGTGCAGTATTCCATGTTTAAGATCGGGGAGGGCGCCAAGCTTACCATTGTAGACAGCAAGGGCGGCGGCAAGATCCGGTGCGACAGCTGGCTGCTTTCCGAAAAGGACATGGACGATGCGGAAACCTGCCGCGTGGATATGTTCGACGTTGCGCCCGGCGGTGAGCTGTTTATCAATGCCTCCGGCGCGGAATTTGTTTGCGGCCGTTCTAAAAAGCAGTATCTTTACGCTGCCTGCTGTAACGGCCCCGATAATGAGTACTGCTACGACGGTTACGCCCGCGGCCAGGTCAACGGCTCTGTGGTGGTGGCAGGCGAAAACAGTAAGGTCACCGTGGTGGGTGGCTCTCTTTTGGCGCGCGGCTATAGCCTGACGCCGGCAACCGGTTGGAAACCGGGCCCCGGTGACAAAAAAGTGCAGAAATGCGCTGTTTTCCAGGTGAAAAAGGGCGCGGAAATCAAGATTTCGGACGGGTATTTTAAGGGCTGCGGCGGCGCCGACGTGTTCCAATATCCGAATTATGACAAGGATAAGATCAACGTAAAAATCAAGGCCGGCACCTTTGACACGCATAAGGTCGATAAGGTGGTTATCCAAGGGCACAGCTCGAGTAGTACCGATATCCCAAATGCTTTTAAGGGATTGTCCAGAGACAACTATATGCCCGGCCGGTACGGTGACGTGAATATTCTGCAGGAATGGGTCGATATGGAGGAGGCGGACTTCATCTACGGCGGCGAGGAGCTTTCCGAGGAAGATGGAGATGCAACCGGCAGCAAAAAGACCGTTATCCGGCCCAAGACGCAGAGTAAGTATCATAATACCAATTCACGAGTTGAGGCTGAAAATAATACGGCCGACGGCTCCAGGAACTATAATCCCAACGAAAATGTGCCATACTTAGTGTCTGCCACGTATACGCCGTATTACTCCCCGGATGAGGAAGAATGGCTGGCATATGACTATCAGAACAGAACCGACCGCACTATCACCTGGTATTACTCGGTTTATTTGAGCTTGAACTCTTCTCCGCTTTCGGCGGAGCTGGAATCCACGGCCCCCATCTGCAATCTCAACGATTTGCGAACCAACAAGGGCCAGAAAATCTCTTATCAGAAAGGGCAGACCTATTTTCTCAAAATGCGGGTGGAGGAAAAGTGGGTCGGCCACAATAGCTATACGCGCTCCTTCGCCGGTGCATATTGGTTCCGTATTTCCGACGCGCCGGTAGGCGAGGTCACGAAGTTTATGAACTTTGAGGTGGAAACCACGGTTACGGGAACGGGAGAGCCTCAGAACTTTAGGGTCTTTCCGGACGCCGCTACCGTAAACAAGCTGCAACAGATGGGCATCAAGGATGACACCGAAAGCGGTTACGACTATCGGTATTATCATCTTGAAAACGGCAAAACCTGCAAAACCAAGTGGATCGACTTCGGCAGCGGCAAGCCGGTGCAACAGCCCTGGGAGTTTACGCCGCTGCAGCCGGGACCCCTTGATCTGTCTTTGGGACTGTTTGTTCCCGACGGCGCGGGAGGCACCAGCTATACGTGGCAGCAAAAAACCGTATTTGCCATGCCCTCCATAGGCGTTAAGCGCGACGGCTCGGGGGAGACCGAGTTTGTGACCCCCAACCGAAACGACGTGGTATATGCTCTGCCGGGCAGGAGCGTTACCCTGGACCCCGGGTTTGAGTTTTTGAAGAATTTGGATATCAAAGACCCGCAAACCGGGAAAAAGCTCAGCGTTGCCGATGTGAAGTGGGAGTTTCGGCCGCTAAGCGAATGGAACTATTTGCCCTTTGATGTGCCGCTTGATCAAAACGGCCGCTGCTCTGCGGACCGCAGCGGCACCTACCGCGCAAAGTTTGTTTACGACGGGAAAACGTGGTACAGCCCCAACCCGATTTTGCTCGCCGGAAAAAACTATGACAATAACAGAATGCCCTATATCACCGGCGAAAACAGTCATATGTCTTGGAGCGCTTCTCATGTGCTGCAGATCAATCTGAATACCGACGCCAACTGGTACACCGTTACGGAATACTGGCTGAAGCTAAAAAGCCGTCCCTACGGCTCCAGTATCGGCAACAGCCAGATGCGGTGCGACAGCAACGGCCGGCTGGATATCAAGAGATTTTTCAGCGCCACAACAAATGCGAGCAACTTTAAGCCCGGCGATTACACCTTTGAGGCGTTTGTCTACGGCAAGACCAACGACGGCATCTCTTACCGGGAAAAATCCGAGCCCTTTACCGTTCGGTTTGAAAAGGAATCCATCACTCACTATATTCGGATTAACGGCTCGGTGATCTACGATCCGGGCGACGGCAGGACCCACTGCACCCCCTACACCGTGCCGGTTACCGTGAAAGATTTGGATTTTGAAACCTCCATGTATCCTGTCGACGCCACCATCGACGTACACAGAAACAATCGTATTGAGTGGTTTTCGGAGGATCCGAGCATTATACAGATCGATAAAAACACCGGTAAAGCCCTGATCATGCGTCCGGGAACGACCAATGTGGGCTTTCACGTTATTGAACCCGACGGGATGCTCTGGGGCGGCGAGCAAATTCGGGTGGATGTGCCCATCGCCGGCTTTGAGGTCGAGCCGGTCGATTATGCCGCGCACATTGGAGAGTCCTATGTGACGCTGAAGCCGAAGGTCAAGGCGGTTTGGGCTTCCAGCGGCCTGCGCGTCACCGAGAACACAGACCAATATCTGGATTTCGATGTTCGCAGCTGGACGACCTCCGGCCTTTCCGATGCGGACATCAACAACATTCGGTATAACGACTACCTGCGGTTTAATTATCGGGCATTTACCAAGAACGGCTACTTTATGCCGATGAAGAAGGACAGTATCTCCAGCGGCGGCTACACCTACTACAGCGTAGACGCATCGGCTTTGGAAATCAAGGGCTTTGGCGCAACAAGCGTGAGCAAGGCGAGCGATATCGGTGCCTTTGCTGCCTATGAAGGAGGCAGCGAGAACTACTATTCGAGGGTGTTTCGCTACGAGGAAACCGGGTATTACGCCTTTGAAGAGGGCGACCCCGGCATTTCCAAGCTGTGCATTCCGGTGACCGTATTTGTCCGAGATCCCGATGTCACCTATCTGGAAACCGTGAATCTCACCACCCGGGAGCCGGTGAAAAACGACTACCGCTATGAGGGCGATGACTGGGATGATGGCCATTACACCACCTTTATGAAGGCCACCATCAGCTCTCTCCGGGGCGTTACCGCCGCAAACGGGAAAAGCCTTTGGTGGTATTCAAGCCGGGTTTCTAAGCTGACGGAGCCTCCGAAGGGCAGCGGAAACCCCTATGAGGACGCAGACGCGGATACCAGCCTGGAATGGTACAACGGTGTGCTCAAGCCGGTTTTTGACGACAAGCAAAAGCCTACCGCTCGCTACACCGACGGTCTTTATTACCACGACGTCACGTTGAATCTTCTCTCTCAAGAGACGGCCGCCGGACAGAGGTTTGCCGTTGACCCCAATGCCACAATCTATGTCAACGGCCATGCCATGGACAATGTGACCCTCTATTACCGTTATCGGTATTCCGGCGACAATCGCACGACAATCTACTTTAAGTACTATTTCGATGTAGGAGACGTTGCGTCTCACACCGCTGCCACGGTGAAGGGGGTCGCCGCTCCCCGGGTCGGTGAAATTCCCACCCGCGTGGAGGAGACGTATGTGGAAGAGTCCGAAGATCTGTATGTTTCCAAGCTGATCTGGTTTGTGGACAAAAACGGCAACAATAAATATGATCCGGGCGAGGAGTGCACCATTCGGAAGGACAGCGACGGGAATTACGATTCGGTCAACAGCGATCTGAATGCCAACGGTACCTTCCGAGCGGATAAAAGGTACAGCGTGTTTATAGAGGTATCCTCCGAGGTCGGGCGTATTGCAAACGGCGGTATCTTCCAGCTGTATATGACGCTGGATAACGGTGCAAATGCCCTTCTCTCTGTTAATAATTCCACCAGCGGGGCCTATCACTACAAGCAGAGCACAACCCTTATCGGGCGGTTTGATGCAACCCTTTTGGAGAGCGATTCGTGGCAGACCTATCGCTTTAATGAATATCCGACTTATGAGGCAGACGGATTTGTCTCTTCCTCCTGCGTGGTTTGGGATGTAGAGACCGGCGAAAGCATGGTGGGCAGGCAGCTGTTGCCCGGCCGGGTCTATGAGTTTGACGTGACCTATGCCGCCCATACAAATTGTTGGTTTGCCGATGACTTTGCCGTCACGGTGGATGGCATAACACTTACCGACGGCGTGACGCTGCAGAGCAACAATCACTATACCCGTGTTCAGAAAACCTTTACCTTGACTTCCAGCGGCGTGGTCGTATCCGGCAAGGTGGACAGCTTTGGCACCGCCTCCGACCTTGTGACCATCCAGCTCATAAAGCAGGGGGAAAGCGCGCCGGCATTTACAACCACCGTTTCCGGCGGCACGAAAACCGGCAATCAGTACACCGCGGGCTATTCCTTCGCCGAGGTGCCTGCCGGCAACTACACCGTGCGGGTGTCAAAATCCAAGCACTGTCCGCGCGAGTACACGCTGTCGATCGGCGCCGAAAACGAGACACTGGATCTGGATGTCTGGCTGTATGGCGACGTCAATCGAAACGGCACGGCGGACGGCTCGGACGCCTCTCAGATCCTGCGGATGTACGCGGGAATGAAGAGCATCTTTGATCAGGGAGACGACGCCACCAGGGCGTACCGCAGAATGGTGGCCAATGTGAACGGAATCACAAACGGCAACCCGACGGTGGACGGGTCGGACGCTACGCAGATTTTGAGAAATTACGCCGGCTTGCCGTCCGTTTTCAGAACCATTCCGTAAAACCGTCTTACGGTCGCTGCGCGCTGTCCCATATTCCTTATGGGACAGCGGCTGCAGGACTTTAAGAAATAAAAAGGAGAAAAATCTCCCCGCCTGACCGCAACTAAGCGAGGCTGCGGAAGGGTGCGTATCAATGGCCCCGCAAATAAAAAAAAGGAGCTTGGTCATGAACAAGCGAATTACTTCCCTTCTGCTGTGTTTTGTAATGATCGTTGCAATGCTGGCAACTGCAGTGCCGGCCTTTGCAGCGGGAACAAACAACGGCATCAGCGTTTCCGCCGATCAGGTGGAGCAGGGCGGCACCGTTACCGTGACGCTTAAAATCCCTGCTATTGCTGAAAAAATGTCCGACTGCGGCTTCAAAATCAGTTTTGACAAGGCTGCGTTTGATGTAGAAGCGTATGTGGCACCTACGGTAACGGGGGCTACATCCACCTTCTACACAAGTCCTGCCGATGCGGTATCGCATGACCCCGCATTCGTTTCCGCTGTATATAACGGCGGAGGACTCAATGCCATTGATTTGAGCGCAGGGTACACCTGGAATGTGAACTTCAAGGCGAAGGACACCGCCGCTCTCGGCGAATATACGTTTGAGTGGTTTGAGCGCAAAATGGTGTCGTTGGATGAGACGGACGGCTTTACGGAGTATGACCGCAATCCGGCAAACCCTGTGACGCAGGTCACCGTCAGAATTACCGGCGCACCCAAGCCGGCAACCGGCATTTCCGTTACGCCGACCAGCTTGACCCTTGTCGCCGGTCAGACCGATATCAGCCTGAGCGCGACCGTCACACCGGCCGACACGACCGACACGGTCGTCTGGTCTTCCGGTAATACGGCCGCTGCAACCGTCAATCCCGCAACGGGTGCGGTTACGGCAGTTGCCCCCGGCACGGCAGTCATCACGGCAACAGCAGGAACGAAAAAGGCAACCTGTACCGTAACGGTTACCTGCGCGCACTCCTTGACGCCGGTTGAGGAAAAAGCTTCCAACTGCACCGAAAAGGGCTGGGACTCTCATCAGAAGTGCACCATCTGCAGCGAATTGTTTGATTTGAGCGGCGTGCCGATCGCGGCGATTCCGTATCGGGCGCTGAATGACGATCACGACTTTAACACCGCCGCTTGGGGGTATAAAGAGGCCGATGGTCACGCGCATATCTGCAATCGGAATTCAAATCACCACAGCACGCCTGTGGCGCATACGCCCGGCCCGGCTGCGACCGAAACCACGCCGCAGGTCTGCACGGTTTGCGGCTATATCATTCAGGACATGCTGGTGCACAACTGTGCCAACAGTCTTGACCTGATCCCGGCAGTGCCGGCAACCTGCACCACGCCCGGCAACACGGCGTATTACAAATGCCGCGTGGATAACAAGCTGTATGAAGACGCGACGGCTCTTGTGGAGATCACCGACCCGAGCAGCGTTATTCTGAGCGCGCTGGGCCACGATTATTCCGTGAAGAACAGCGACGAAGCGCACAAGAAAAGCACTGCTGCCGATTGCCGTGAGCACGACACCTATTGGTTCACCTGTGCCAACGACGCTTCTCACAGCGCCAAGGATGACCCCGCGGCTGCGGATAAGTTCTACAACGGCGAAGCGACGGGAGCTCACGTTTTCGGAACCGAGCTTGTTGATATCGGTCCGAACGGCCACGCCCACAAGTGCCTGTATCATGACGTCTATGATGCCGCTCAGCCGCACACGCCGGATCATCAGGGCGGAGCGACCTACGATTATGCCGTTATCTGCACCGATTGCGGACACGTGATCGAAGCGCAGATAGAGGAGCCGACCGTTCGCGTCGAAATTCCTTACAAGCTTGAGGTAAAGAAGACCGGCGAGAAGGATCCCGGCAAGGAGACCTTCAAATTTGTCATTGAAGATTTCGGTGCTCCGAGTAATCCCACCCTGGTTCAGGACACCCTTGAGACCGACGGTGAAAAAGTCTACGACGGCTCCTTTGTCTTTACGATTAAGAAGCGCGCGGCCGGAAATCTTTCCGAGGGCTTTAAATTCCATCAGGTCAAGGGCAATGCCGAAGGCTGGACCTATGACGAGAAGGTTTACTATGCAATTCCGATGTTTGTCGACAGCTATGAACGGGTTGTCGGATGGACCTTCTTTACCTTGAAGGAAGACGGCACCTGGGATGAAAGCAGCGAGGTTCGCGAGCTTACCTTTGTGAACAGCTATAACGCCAAGAATCCGCCGGCGCCTCCGGTAATCCCGGATCCGCCGAAGCCTCCGGTGATCCCGGATCCGCCGAAGCAGCCGGAGGAGAACAAGTCTCCGCAGACCGGCGAAAGCAGAAAGATGGCGCCGTGGCTTGCGCTGCTGCTTTTGTTCGGCGCGGCCGCAACAGGAACGGCTCTGTATTCTCGCAAAAAGAGAATAAGCAGTCGGTAATATCATCAGACCAACCCTGAAGGTTTAAAAAAGGGCGGCGGCGGAAGCCATCCGCCGCCGCCCTTTTACTTTTTAAAGGGCTTGCCCTTTCCGAAAGGCGATGATGGACGGCATGCCGGAAAATCGTCCCTTTTCGGAAAGAACAATCTTTTTAGGATGGTGCAGATGGACAGCAGGCAGCAACAGAAACGCGAGGAACTGAAAAAACTCATCGAGCAATTTATGAATCCCCCCGCGCGCCAAAAAGTCTCCGACCCGGAAAAGCGGCAAAGGCTCAAAAAACGTCGCCGGCGCAGCCGAAGAAAAGAGCTGCTGTTTTTGTCGGCAGTCTTGGCGGTTTTGATTCTCGGGATTTTGCTTATCGCCAAGGGCTGTGCCGGCGGCAGAAGAGATGCGCTTTGCGGAAAATGGGACTTGGATGGGGTAACCGCGTATGTTTTTGACGGTAAAGGCGCCGGCGCACTGGAGCTGCCCGAAAAGAAATACGAGTTTCGGTATAAGCTTCGGAAAGGAAAGATCAGCATTGATTTTGCCGACGAAAAGGCGCGGGACGTTACCTATGCCGTCACCATTAAAAACGAGGAGCTGACGCTTGTCAGTGAAGAAAACAAGAACACGGCCACAGTTACCTATAGGCTGAAAAAACAAAACGAAAGCAGTTCTCAATAAATTTTGGAGGTTGACTATATGAAACAACAACGAACAAGCATTTCCAAACGACTGCTGTGTATTGCGCTGTCGGCAATGCTGCTGCTCGGCATTTTGCCGTTGAGCGCGTTTGCCGCACCCGCCGGCGCCGCGGAAAACTGCGCGGTTGTTGCACACGGCGGAAGCATTGCTTTTGAGAATTCCTCGGATATTTTCAAGGGCACGGCGCCGGCGGGCACGGTGCTGACGGTCACCCTGGACGAAAGCCGTTTCCCCGGCAAGACCTTTGACTATTGGAAAAGCGCCGACGGCACGGAAATCCCCCAAAAATCCTTCCGCCTGCTTGTCAATCGAAATGCGGCGTTTTATCCCGTGTTCCGGGACGTTACGGGCAATTTCGGCGAATGGGAATTGCTGTACAAGGGCAAGCGATGTGACGATGCTGCGATTTTCGTCCGTTCCGACGACCTGCTGGGTCTAAAGGAATACCGGATTGACAGAGGCGGCTATCACGACAATTGCCGCTATGTGCGTGTAGACGATGAAAGTCACCGCAAAACATGTCAGGATTGCGGTCACACCGATCTGACCGGCCACTGGTGGGACGCAGGGGTTATCACCACCGAGGCGACGCATTTAACCGACGGGGTGAAAACCTATGCCTGCATTTACTGCGGCGCTAAAAAATACGAAAAAGTCGAAAAGGGCGGGTATCACAGCTATCCGTCCAATCCAAAGGCGTCGGACTATATCATTGACGAGCCTGCCGTAAACGGCAAGCCCGGCAAACGGCACCTGAAATGCACCGAGTGCGGGTATGAGCCGGAGCCGTCGGAATATATTGTATCCGAGCTTCCGGGCAGCGCGGGAAAGGTGCAGCATTTTACCTATGAGCGCGTCTCGCCTTATAATGCAAGCTCGTCCTTGAGCTCGGCGCGGGTGGAGGAGCATTATATTGACGACAACGCCTACTATTATTCGGTGAAAAAGTCGAACTGCTCTTATCGGTTTGACTTTCTGTGGTTCGACCACGGCAAGCACAGCCCCGTCTACATCCGGTCCGGAACGCGCTATGGCACGCCGGACAGCAATTATTACGGCATTGTAGCCTATGCGGACAGCCGCGAGGAATTTATTCAGATGATCAATTCCTCCCATATGCTTGCCAATTACGACAACGGCCGCCACTCCTCCATGCTGACCTCCGAATACAGCGGCAGCCGGTATTATGAAATGCTGTGGAACAAAGACGCGTATTCCCGCAGCAAGCTGAACAAAATTAAAGAAAACCAAATGCGTGACGGCTGGAAAACGCCGCTGACGGTGTATGAATACAACAACGGCAGCACCAGATTGCCGTTATTGTATGTGGATGAGAACAACGTTTGCGTGTATCAGTATGTCGGCCCCGGCGACGCTATGGAGCTGAAGTTCACCGAAGAGCTGGACGAGTTTCCCTTTACCGAGCCGGACCGCGACAAAATCACCTGGTACAGCTACACGGTGTCGGACGGCACTTATAGGGCCGAGAGCTGGGACAATTTGTATTTCGGCATGATCTCACAGGAGTCCGCCGACGAGGACCGTACCGTAAAGCCGAACAATGCCGCGGCAGGCAAATATTTCAGCCATTGGGAAAAGTACGATTTCAATACGAAGAAATATGAGGCCTGCTCCGACAAGGAGATCTGGACGCCCTCCGTTTCCGATGTGACAAGGCTGAGGGCCGTTTTCAAGGATGTTTATTATCACATCAAGGTAAACGGCGGCTATTATAAGATTTCCACCGGCTGGGAAAAATGGAGCGACGAATCCTACACCGAGGGCGATGTGATTTACGGGAAAGATATCCGTCTGTACAGCGACAGCAGTATGATTCCCGAGGGGATGCAAGAGGCGGGATTTGTCGATAAAGACCACAATAAGCTTGACAGCTATACCTTCCGCCCCAACGCCGACGGCGAATACACCATGACCTACGAGACGAAGGAAGCGTATTTTGAAGCAAGTGCCAAAAACGGCGTTGTGAAAAAGGACGGGGAGGTATTTAACGGCGGGCGGCTCCCCATAGGGTCGCAGATTACGCTGACCACCGAAAGCAGCGACAGTAGTGCCTATCCGTATTTCATCGGGTGGTGCAGGGTGCAGTACAGTATGTCCGGCGAGGAATATACGGTCGTTTCAAGCGAGAACACCTATACCGCAACCGTTACGGACAGCTATAGCGACAACCGGATTGTCGCCGTTTGGAGCGCATCCCCGACGCTTCCCGAAAAAACCTATCACAATATCACCGCCGTGAACGGATTTGTGAAAGGTGAGGGCGACGTGTTTGTATCGGCTGTTCGGGTCGTCAGCGGCAGCTATATACAGGTTGTGCGGGACCCGTCGCATCCGCTGAGGGTGCAGCAATGGGTCGCTGCCGACGCCGAAACCGGCGCCGAGATCGAAATCAAGACCGCCTACGATTACGGAACCTATTTTGAAATATCGGCGCAGGGCGGCGGTAAATATGACGGCAAGGGCGGAAAGCCGGGCGAGGGCGGCGTAAGCTATCCTCAAAACGTGATGATTACCGGAATGACCGACGTCTGTACCGAGCATGCATGGGATGACGGCGTTATTACAACAGAGCCGAATTATGAAGAGGACGGCGTCAAGACCTTGACCTGTGTCGTCTGCGGCACGCAGAAAACCGAGCCGGTTGCAAAATTGGAGCGGTACTGCGTTCACGCCTGCAAGACCTGCGGTAAATGCACGCTGCCGGCAGAGGATGTTTCCTGCAAGGATGAGCGCTGCAGCTGCACATCGCCCAAGCCGCCGATTCTGATCAATCAAAGCGGTGCGGTTTCCGGAACACCGAACGGCATTGTTTTGACGGTGGTCGAGGTGGAGGGCGACAGCGAGCAATCCACGCCGTATCTGAATTATTGCTTAGAGGCGGCGGAGGGCTACGAGATTGAGCGTATCTATGATATCTCCCTGATGAACCCCGATGGCTCGGAGTATTCCCTTGCAGACGGCGAAACGGCTACAGTGACGCTGGACGTCGGCAAGGAAAACGCCCGGGCGCTGCAGGACGGTCGGCTGTATGTTATTCATATTGCCGTCACCGGAAAAGAGACCTACGGCGTCGGCCATAAGCCGATTACCGTTGATACGGAAAACGGCACCGTGACCTTTGAGGTAGACAGCTTCTCGCCGTTCCTGCTGGTCAGAAGCCCGATCGAATATTACGGCAGAGAGGCGCTTTTGAGCCTTGCAAATAAAGAAGCGCTGCTTTTCGCCTATGACCAAATCGTCCGCGGCGTTGAGAGCAGTGCGGAAAGCATCTCTGTTTTTAACGGGGTCAATCCCATCACAAAAGAAGAATTGGAAACGGTGTTTGACGCTTACCGTCGAGATCACACCGAGCATTTCTGGCTTGGCAACGGGTACACGATCTCTTATGACAGCACCACCGCGGTGGCCCATTCAATTGCGCCGACCTATACATTGTCCGGCGCAGCGCTTGAAAGCGCAAAAACCGCCTTCAATGCGGCGGTGGCGGAAATGCTGAGCGGGATTACGTCGACCATGAGCGAGTATGAACGTGAAAAGCTGCTGCACGATCGGTTGGCGGAAAAGGCAACCTATGACGACACTGCCGCCAATGCGCATAATGCTTACGGTGCGCTTGTCGAGAGCCGTGCGGTTTGCGACGGCTATGCCAATGCACTTCAGTATCTGCTGCAGAAGGCGGGAATTCAGTCGTTTATTCTCAGCGGCTTCGGCCAAAACCCCGCCACCGGAGTGGCGGAGAGGCACAAATGGAATGTTGTTCGTATTGACGGGAAGTATTACCATGTGGATGCTACCTGGAATGATCAGGGCGAGCATATTTTCTATGCGTACTTCAACAAGAAGGACGAGGTCATTGCCGAGGATCACACGGTGGACGCTGCCGCATATGCGCTGCCGGTGTGTAACAGCGAAAATGCCGACTACTTCTTTATAAACGGCGGCAAACTTCCTGCGTTTGATGTGGCCGCAGTGGCAGAGCTTCTTAAAAACGGCGGCGGCACGGCAAGAGTGTATGTGACCGGCGACAAGGCGGCGTTTGCGGCGGAGATCGGTAAAAACGAGAACGTCCTTGCGCTGGCAACAGCTCTCGGTTATATCGGCCGTGTCCAATACAGCTATGCAAATCTCGGCCGGGAGTTTATCATTACGCTTAAGCCGATAGGCGTGACGGTTTCGGGCGCGGTGACAAGCTTTGGCTCCGCCTC
The DNA here is from genome assembly GCA_934488695.1 of uncultured Oscillospiraceae bacterium. GTDB lineage: Bacteria > Bacillota > Clostridia > Oscillospirales > Ruminococcaceae > SIG578. The sequence goes on along the minus strand of CAKSSH010000019.1, from coordinate 124 downwards.
CGACCTTGTGACCATCCAGCTCATAAAGCAGGGGGAAAGCGCGCCGACATTTACAACCACCGTTTCCGGCGGCACGAAAACCGGCAATCAGTACACCGCGGGCTATTCCTTCGCCGAGGTGCCT
>CAKSSH010000018.1 GCA_934488695.1 uncultured Oscillospiraceae bacterium | reverse complement strand
AAACAGGGCTTTTCGGCTGTTTTGACACAAACCCCCGCCGCAGAAAAGTTCTGCGGCGGGGGTTGTGCTTTTTGCGAGAAATGTTGCGTCCTGTTCCACTGCAATCGTTAAACAGCCGAGAAAGCCGTTAAATTGTCAGCGTATTCGTTAAATCGCCGGGGGTAATCGTTAAAAGACGAAGCGAAACATTTATCCCTTTAACTTCCCGATTTGCTCGCCTCAACTTCTTTTAAAGTCCTTCCATCTGAAGCTTTCCAAACTTTAGGACCGCTTATACCATAACCCAAAACGAAATCAGCTGCTGCCGACGAGCCGGAAAAAAGGATATCTAAACGCTCTTTGCAAAGCATCTCAGCAGAATCGAAGAATGAAAAAAGCCTCTCCCGGAAAATTTCCGAAAGGGGTAGAAAAATTCATAAGTCCATGTTATAATACTGTTATAACTTTGCAAGTAGATGGAGGTGCCCTATGGGTTTCTGTGATGAGATAAGAGAAATTCGTCAGAAGTGCTTTCTTTCCCAAGAGGCTTTTGCAAAGGAACTGGGCGTGTCATTTGCTACCGTTAACAGATGGGAGTCCGGCAAAACGAAGCCTACATATAAAACCATGAGGCTGATTGACGATTTCTGCAGGGGCCATAATATTGATTTTGATATTCGGCACGAATTGGAGGACCCAGAATGAGCGAGAAAAAGCTGACTTCTGTGGAATTATTTGCGGGAATAGGCGGGTTCCGACTTGCTGCAGATAAGAATGGCATAGCTACGATTTGGGCAAATGACATTGATCATACCGCAGTCTCGGTCTATAGGGATAATTTTGGTGATGGAGCAATAGTTGAAGGTGATATCCATGACTTTTGGGGGAGTATACCCGATCACGACTTACTAACTGGCGGTTTTCCGTGTCAGCCTTTTTCCAAAGCAGGAAAAAAACAGGGGATTGCCGACTACAGAGGAACACTATTTGAAGTAATTGTACAGATTTTAAAAAGAAAAAGTCCGAAATTCTTTTTGCTTGAAAATGTGAACAGCCTCCTATTTATGGAAAATGGAAATCATTTTCGGACTATATTAGCTGCACTTTCTGAACTTAATTATAAAATAGAGTGGCGTGTTTTTAATGCCGCATCTTTTGGATTGCCGCAACATAGAGAACGTGTTATTATTTGTGGCTCAAAAGATGTAAATTATGCTGACAGCTATTTTCTATCAGCAGAAGACGAAGCCCAGCTTGAAAAAAATGCAATTGATCTTATCAATCGGTTTGGTAGATGGAAAGAAATTGAAACAAGTAAAGGAAAGTTTAAGTCCTGGGGGATGGCAATACATGGTTTTTTCATATCTGCAGATGTGAGCGAACAACAGTATGCGCCTCCTATAAAGCTAAAAGCTGTTTTGGAGACAGACCCAGATCCTTCCTTTGATTTCACTGAAGATACCATTGAGAGGATCAAGAATAGTCAGTATGTAAACAAGTTCTTTAACGGCGTACAAATACTCTATAATCAAGCAGGTGGCGCTAGGATGGGCTATTCTATATTTGGGGTGGATGGAATAGCTCCGACTCTTACAGCTTCAACAAGCAGACATTATGAACGGTATAAAATCGGAGACCGATTTAGACGGCTGACAAATATTGAATATGCCAGAATCCAGGGGTTTCCTGACCAACACTGTGACGCAGCATCTCCTTACAATCAATATAAGTTATTTGGCAATGCTGTCCCTCCCCAGATGGTATCCTATGTAATGGAAAGACTAATTAATAAAAAGTATCGAAAAATCGAAAAAATAAACCCTTGATCTTTTCGATTTAATGGAGGTAATCTAATGCCGGCGATTCAAGAAAGAAAGCAAATAATAAAAGACAATCTGCCGTTGATTCTCTCAAAAATCAACGGGATTCTTACTGGCCAGCATCTTGAGGAAATTGCTCCTATTTTGGCGAGAATAGATCGAACCGGTCATCTTCCACACTGGTTTAATACCTTGAATACAGAGGGGCGCTTACCCAATCTTGATGGAAAAACTGTTGGTAGCGTTATTGAAAAACTCCTTGTATGCGTTTTAGAAAAATTCGTATTCAATTCTGAGTTTCGGTTAAGCGTAAACCCAGCAAGGGGTGTCGATATCCCGGAACTGGAACTGGGTGTTAAATCTCCGTCAACGAACTTTTGTACAAGTGAACCATATTTCTCTGCGTATGAGCGGCTGCTTGGTAACGAATATGACGCGCTTATTCTTTTGACTAATTATCAAGAAGCAAAAAAACGCACTCCGTTTAGTCTGCAAATATTACAAATAAAATACTTAACGGGTACTGAAATTGCAGATACCAAGCTTTGCAGATTAGCTAAAGCAATTAGAGAACAATACCCAGATGAGTTTTTTCAGAAGAAAATCATACGATTCCTTTCCTATGTTAATCAAAGCGATTGGGAAGCCAACTGCATTCTAAAAATGATTGATAGCATTTTAATACAGCATCACTCTTTAGCAACTGAGATAGGCGCCTTTGAAAGGGATTTCCGAAGGAGAAACGCCGATAACAGCCGAAAAGGAAAGCCATTGCTTCCAGATGATTCTCTTGACAGAATTCTCAATATTGCATTAATATCACCCGCCGAACAAGGAATTGTTGCCGCTGCGGAAAACTGGGTTATCTTGACGCAAAAGGATAATGGAAGATATCCAAATGATAATGAGTGGCACCGTTTTTTGAGTAGTCCGCTGAAGGGTAAAATAGGTATGAGTTTTGCCCTTCAATGGCGTTATAATTTTGGCGTGTTATTTAATGCGGATGCCGACCCTGATGAGTGAAAATTTTAGTGGAAATGTTTAAGGATAAAGAGATAGTCAATGATTGATTTTCAGTATGCGCCGCCGGAATCGTTACGCAGACTCTCGGGGCAGCTAAAGGAACTGTCAGATAACAGCCGTGCATGGATGCAGCCTATAAAGGATGCCATTCAACAATATGACATTCTATTTAAGCCTATAATTGAGGCAACAAAGCTTTGGGATGATAGAATTAAACAAGCTACTGCAAGCATAAAGAATTCGCCGTCTATACGAGCGGTCAATACTCTTAAATCACATCAGTATGTGTTTTGGGATTATCTTTCACATCCGTTTGTCGACTATTTGCTTTGCAATCCTGAAAGCGCAATTGTCGAGAATGAGAGCAGAAACGACTATTCTTTGTCTGAGGAACTGATACGCAATTGCCAAAAACATCCATATATAGCGGCACATCAGTGCCTGTTTTTACACTCTGTGGATGCGTACCATCAAGAGATGTATGACCTTGCTGCTGTGGGATTCACCGCGGTAATTGACGCCATGCTCTCAGAAGCAACAAATAATCCAACACACAAGCCGAGAGATCGCTATCAGGCGGTTCTTGATAAACTGATGGCAGGCGAGTTTGTTGCGGATGAAGAATACGCAGTGCTTATACTGGTTATGACGTTCAATGCTATGGCTATATCTTTCTACGAAACCGCACCTTTTTCTGAAGAAGAACCGCCTTATTTGAATAGAAACTGGATTATACACGGACGGTCACAAAGAGGATACGGAAGGATCGACTGTATTAAGCTGCTGCGCTTCCTATACGGAATTATCCTTATTGAGTATATTGATGAACCGGGGATTGTTGAACACGGAGGATAAAGTTGACTTTCGATGAGCCTGATTCGCAGGACTACAGGGCGCCCCAAGGGTTCATCGTATCAAAAGCCGGGTGCCGTCACAGAAGCCCGCCGTAATTGAATTACGGCGGGCTTTTTCTATGCCCGAAAACCGCTTGAAACAGGGCTTTTCGGCTGTTTTGACACAAAGCCCCCGCCGCAGAAAAGTTCTGCGGCGGGGGTGCGTTACGGCCTCTTGCGGTATGAGCCGTTGTAGATGTATATAGTGCTTGTCGATGCAGCTGGCCTCTACGCAGTTCCGGTAGGCATCGAGCATGATGTCAGCGCTGTAAGCTCCGTTCGTATCGGCTGCCAAAATTCCGTTGATAGTAATTGTACGCCCTGCCGGAGCGGAAGGATAATTTTTGTTTTGAGCCTGTCGCTTTCAACCTCTTCGTCCGCATAAAAAAAGAACATCGCCGTCAATCGGTCGAATGAATTGTAACTTTTGTTCCATGATATCCTCCTCAAAGTGGATCGGCAAACCAATTGCCGTTACAGGCGAAGGGCGCAACGGCCTTTTTACATCTCTTGATCGCGAATATAAAAGAATATTTCCGTAATATACTCGTTTTCATCCCCGGAGGAAATATAGTCGTTGATACAAAATTCATAGGAATCCGAAATGATCTCAAAGCCCTGTTCCCGGCAGAATCGGAGCAGCTTTCGGTAGGAGATCTCCACGGATTCATATGTACCGTAGTGGTAAATACAGGCAGCCTTTCCTTTGGGCAGGAGACGAATATTTTTTGCCCTTTTGGTTTTTTCTATCGGCAGAAAGGCCACGCCGGCTTCGGTATACCGTTCCTGCAAAATATGCTCATAAGGGACGATGACGCCGGTCTGGAAGTAAATAGGCAGCTCATCCTTCAGTGCCTGAGAAAAGCATTTTTTGGTGGCAATACTGATTTCCCGAAAGGACCACGGCTTGTCCACCGGAGCATAGAGCAGATATTTTTGGTGTATCTCCTTAACGGCAGGCTCCTGATTGCGCGCCTGAAAGTCCTTTACGTTTTCCATCTGGGCGCACCGATGTGCCAGCCGGTTTCGCACCAGCCGCAGATGGGCGATCTGTTGCTCCAAGACGGTCAGCTGCTTGCGAAGGGCGACGAGAGACGTATCAATGGTATAGTTTTTCATATGCTGCTGGATTTCGTTTAGGGAAAAGCCCATTTCCTTCATAATGAGAATCGTATCCAGAAAATCGATCTGCTTGGCAGTATAATAACGGTAGCCGTTGTTAGGGTCTACATAAGCCGGCAGAAAAAGGCCTATTTTGTCGTAATAAATCAGCGTCTGCTTGGAAATGTTCTGATGCTTGGCCAGCTCTCCGATCGTAAATAAGTCGTTCATAAAAATCCCTCTTGACAATATAGTTACTATATCCTTTATTATAGTGTCATCATTGATAATTTGCAAGCAGGAGAATAAAAAATGAAGTATTTTGAAAGCAAAATTACCTATCCGCAGTTTTTAAAGTATCTGGTGCCATCTGTGCTTACCATGATCTTTCTGTCTTTTTACACCACCATTGACGGCTTCTTCGTCTCAAAATATGCAGACTCTGATGCACTGGCGGGTATCAACATTGTCATTCCCATTACCTGCGTCATCTTCGGCACCTCCGTTATGTTGGCGACGGGAGCCGGGGCTATTATCGGGGAAAAAATGGGGCAAAAAAAGAATCGCGAGGCCAATGAGATCTTTACCTATATTGCTCTTATTCTGCTGGGTCTGTCCCTGTTTTTTACAGTGTTCGGCATTGCCTTCTTAAAGCCTGTCTGTGTGTTTTTAGGCAGCAGCGAGCGCCTTCTTCCCCATGTGCTGCCCTATGCCTTTGTCATCTTCTTAGGAAGCATTCCCATGTCCTTTAAGCTGTTTTTTGAGTACATGGTTCGTACCGACGGAAGGCCCGGCGTGGGCATGGCCATGTCTATGACGGGGCTGATTTGCAATGTGATCTTCGACTACATTTTTGTGGCTGTTCTGAACATGGGCACTTTAGGCGCCGCGTGGGGCACCTTCCTGTCTATCACCGTAAGTATGCTTATTGGTTTGGTGTATTTCCTGAAATTCAGCCATATCCGCTTTTGCAAGCCCAAGCCTGACGGAAAGGTGCTGTTCAAGTCCTGCACCAACGGCAGCAGCGAAATGCTGACGGAAATGTCCACCGGCATCACCACCTTCCTCTTTAACCTGATCGTCCTCAAGTATTTCGGCGAAGACGGCGTGGCCGCCGTAACCATTATTATGTATATCTACTATTTCTTCATCGCCTTTTACATGGGCATTGCCGTGGCCACCGCCCCTATTGTCAGCTACAATGTAGGGTCCGGAAACCATGACAAAATCAAAGAAACCACCCGCTACAGCTTTCTTACCATTGGAATCAGCTCCCTGATCATCACCGCGATATCCCTGCTTCTGGGACAGCGGATCATCCATCTGTTTGTGGGGGACGGCCATGTATTTGACCTGACCTGGGAGGGGCTGAAGCTGTTTTGTCCGGTGTTCCTGTTTATCGGCTGGAACGTATTCCTCTCCGGCTACTTTACTGCGCTGGGAAACGGTCTGGTTTCCGCTCTGATCTCTTCTCTCCGCTCCTTAATATTGGTGGCGGTCTTTATCCTAATCCTTCCGCGAATCATCGGCGTCTCCGGCATTTGGCTCACAATGCCTCTGTCGGAAACCGTAACCATTTTCATTGCGCTATATTTGTACCGGGTCTACGGAAAGCAATATATGAAAGACCGTTCTTTTCGACGTATAGAAAGCTGCGTTTAAACAAAACCGTCTCCAATTTCATCTAAAAACGAGGATTTTTGCTCCGGTGCACGGCGACGGTCATTATCGAAAATCAAGGGTTCCCGACAAGATCCTCCCCCGCCGCGGAATTGTTCCGCGGCGGGGGCCGGTTTAAAGCCCTCTCTGTGTACGAGACGTTTTTGCCGAAATATTTCTGCGTCAGCCAAAATATCTCGTGCAAAAGTGTAGATTTCTTTTTTCGATTATGTTAGAATAGCATAAATACGAAACGCTGCGACGTGCTTTCGGGTCCTGTGCTTCCCGATACGAGCCAAAGCGGAGCACGGCCGGCTTCTGTCGTCGCCGAAATTTTAAAAGCCTTCTGTTTCGGGGGGGAGCTGCGATGAAAATCGGGATTTTTACGGATGTTCATTATTGTGATTTGGACCTGATCGAGCAAAACAGAAAGCCGCGCTATGCCTATACCGCAGTAAAAACGGCCTTTGACGATTTCAGGGCGCAAGGCGTTCGGGTTGCGGTTTGTTTGGGGGACTTGATCCATTTTCATAACGGAACAGAAGAGAGCATAAAGCACCTCCAAAAAATTGCGGCACTTATAAATTCTTACGGCATTCCGACATATCTCTGCATGGGAAACCATGACAACGAGGTCGTAAGCGCCGAGGATATGGTTCAAATAACGGGGTTTCATGTTGCACCCACAACCGTCGAGAAGGATGGGGTACGGCTGATTTTTCTTGACGCATCATATTCCCCGGACGGCAAACCCTACGGGCGCAAAGGCATTGACTGGACAAAAAGCTTCATCCCGAAAGACGAGCTTGCGTAGTTTGAGAAGCAGCTTGACACAAGCAAAAGAAAAATTGTGTTTATGCACCAAAACATCGATACAAACGTCGAAAGTCGACATCTTATTTCAAACACAGATGAGATAAACCGCATCATTGCAAGGCGCGGTGTTTCCCACGTTTATCAAGGTCATTATCACTACGGTGCAGAAAACACCATCAACAAAATTCCTTATACAACGCTTCGGGCGATGTGTATCGGAGAAAAACCAAATCATCTTATTGCAGAGGTTTAAAATGACGTTTGAAAAGCTTATTGGTCTCATTTTTGAAATGGTCGGGACGGTCTCGTTTGCTATTTCGGGAGCGCTGGTTGCCATAAAAAAAAGAGTGGATATCTTCGGTGTTGTCGTTCTCAGTGTAATGACGGCGCTCGGCGGCGGAATTGTTCGGGATGTTCTTATCGGTCATCTGCCGCCGACGATGTTCTCCGATTACCGATATGTTATGGCCGCGGTTATCACCTCTGTGGTTGTATTTGTTGTGGCATATATCTTTCGCGAATCCTACAGGAAAAGCGAAAAAACCGTTGATGCGGTCAACAACATTTTTGATGCGCTCGGGCTGGGCGTGTTTACGGTTATGGGCGCAAAGGTTGCAATTGAATCGGGATTTACGGTCAACGGGATTTTGGTTGTGTGTCTTGCTGTTATAACAGGCGTCGGCGGCGGACTGATTCGTGATATAATGCTCATGGAGATTCCTTTCGTGCTCAAAAAAAGGATCTATGCCGTTGCCGCGATTCTCGGCGGAACAGCATATTATCTTATGTTCGTAAACGGCGTTAACGGAAAGCTTGCGTCGATTATAGCGGTGCTCATCGTTTTTGTCGTCAGAGTTTTAGCGACCGTGTTTAAGCTTGATTTGCCTAAGGTGAGCTTTCCGAAAGAATAAAAATTTCTATCCGGCACAGTTGCCGCGCCCGCTTTTGTTTTCTCCCCTGCTTGCTCGGTATGCCCTTCCGTTCGGCTCCTTAAATCCCGATGGCGCGGTGCTGCCGCAGCCATGTGGCGGCAATTTCATTCATACCCCCACAGCAAAACGGCGGTTTGCCTGCGAACAAGCTCACGGCATACCGCTCTGCGTTGTGTTATTCCCTTATATCAAAAAAACGGCAGCGCCGGAGCAAAAGGTCTTTTGCTCCGGCGCTTTTTGTCAAGCCCTTGCCCGATTTTTCAAAGCAGTGTCAGGACTGCAGCTCTTTTAATGCATAAAACTCGCCGCGGAGAGCCATCAGCTCCTCGTAGCTGCCGTACTCCACACAGACCCCGTTCTTCATCACGGCAATTTTATCGGCATTGCGAATCGTAGACAGGCGATGCGCCACCATAAAGGTGGTTCGCCCATGCGCCAAGCTGTCAATGGCCGCTTGAATTTCCCGCTCGGTTTCGCTGTCCAGCGCACTGGTGGCCTCGTCGAAAATAATCACACGGGGGTTCCGAATAATCGCGCGGGCAATGGAAATACGCTGCCGCTGGCCGCCCGAAAGCTTAGAGCCGTGTTCCCCGATTGAAGTGTCAAGTCCGTTCGGCAACGCCTCAATCACCTTTTCAAGCCGCGCCATCCGAATAACCTCCCACAGCTGCCGGTCGCTGACGTCCCTGCTGCCGTAGGTGATATTATCCCGAATAGTCCCCGAAAACAAAACGGTATTTTGCGGCACGACTGACAGGAATTTACGGTATTCATGCAAATTCAGTGTTTCAATATCATTGCCGTCAACAAGCAGACGACCGCCGGTCGGCATATTAAAGCCGATAATCAAGTTCATAATCGTCGTTTTGCCGGCGCCGGATTCACCGACAAAGGCGACTGTCTCGCCGGCGTGAACCGTCAGATCCAGACCGCGCAGCACCGGCGTCTGCTCATCGTACGAAAAACGCACCTGCTCAAACCGATACTCCCCGCGCAGCGAGGTCAGCTTTTTCTTGTCGGTGTTATCCTCGATATCGTAGGCCCAGAGAATTTCTCCGATGGAATTGAGCGCCTCAGTGCCCTTGGCAAATACCGGCAGCAAGCCGATAATGCTGGAAACCTGCTGCACGATTGTGCCGAAATAGTTTTGATACAGGGTGATAAGACCCACCGAAATCATTCCGTAATACGCCATAATTCCGGTGACAAACAGGCAAAGCACCCGGAAAAAGGTCATGGTGACCCACTGCGCCGCTCCGAACAGGTTTTGAATAAAGTCAAACCGATACCCGGATCGCGCCACATCGGTGACGTTGGCTGTCAGCTTACGGACCTCCAGATCCTCCAGCGCATGCGCGCGGGAGACCGGCACCAGCTCAATCATATCCATAACGGCGGCCGAGGTGTTTTCCACGCTTCGACGGAAATTTTGACTGCTTTGGCGCATGTGTTTGGAAAACACCTGCCGCAGCAGCACCGCAACCGGAATACAGAGCAGGAACATTAAAAATACGTAAATATTGGTAAATAAAACAATGCCCAATGAAATGATCAGGTTGGTTCCGACCGTCAGCACGGTGTGGAACAGCTGATCGGCCATCCCCTCGACGGCCTCCACATCCCGCATAACCTTAGACTGAATCTTACCGGCGGCCGTTTCCTTGTGGAAGGAGATGGACAGCTGCTGCAGCTTGCGCACCATGGCGCCGCGCAGGCCGGCCTCCACGTCTCTTTTAGCCAACGAAAAATATTTGATATTAAGCATATGCGTCGGCACATTTTGCAGCACCGAAACCACCGCAATGATTGCATAGATAAAGAACTTCTTGCCCGCATCTGCCGGACGCTGGACGGCCAGATCTACAATTTCCGAAAAAATCAGCGGGATAATCCATGTCGGCGAAGATTTGAGAATAAAAAAGAAAGACGAGGCAAACAGCTTTTTATAATGTCCTTTAAAAAAGCTGAGCAAAATCCGAAGAGTCTTGCCGCGATGCCGCTGATAAGCCTCTAGGATTTTTTCTTCCTCGTTTAGTATTTCTTCAATATTAAATAGTTCTTCAGCCTGTTTTCGCTTTGCTTTCATGACGATCACCTCAAAACGGTCGCAGGATTTGGGCTTGTTTCGCGTACACTATACCATCTTCCGGCCGGTCTGTCAATCTTTTTTCTGCATTTTTTCTTGACTTTTTTTTCGGTCGTTTTATAATAGTAATCGTAAAGGAGTTGCTTGCCATGTCGTTTCTGTATGAGCCGCATTTACATACCCGTCCGGCCAGTCGCTGCGCCCGCCACAGCGTAGAAACGGCGCTGCATTTTTATAAAGAGCACGGCTTCGACGGAGTTTTTATCACCAACCATTTTCTCAACGGCAACACCGGTGCGGACAGCACTCTTTCCCGTGCCGAGCAACTGGATTTTTTCTGCCGGGATTATTTTGAGGCGCTGGGGCTGGCCCGCAAAATCGGGATTCAGGTCTTTTTCGGCGCCGAGATTACCGACCTGCACGCCGGCAGCATGACTGATTTTTTGATATACGGGCCATCCCCGGAGTGGTACTGCGAGCACCCGGAGCTTTTGGATCTGCCGGTGGAGCATGCGCTGGATCTTTTGCACTTGAACGGCGCCTTGATTGTACACGCCCATCCCTTCCGTGAGGGGTACGGGCAGGAAATTCGTCTGCTCCCGCGCAAGGTGGACGCCGTGGAGACCGTTAATGCCCACAACCACCGGTCGGAAAATAAAATGGCGCTTAAATATGCTCGGCACTACCGGCTGCGCTGTTTTGCCGGCAGTGACAATCACAATGTCGCCACCCAGTCCCGGCTGTGCGGCATCGCGACCCGCACCCGTATTTGCAGCGCAGAGGATCTGATTACGCTGGTGCGCAAAGGGCAATACCGTCTTTTCCAAAAAAGGCTGCCCAAGGAGTCGCCAAATCCCAAAATGCCCCCGGAAAAAACCACTTCCGCCGAAAAGAGCGGCGGTCAAAAAGCAGAAACCGGGCTGCAGTGACAAACGGCAGCCGCCGAAATGCGTGACAGCCGCCGGGAAACATACCGCCCGGCAGAAAGCGCGTATCCCAAAGCGTAAGCGACGCCTGCTTTTATCCCGCACCGTTCTACGCGCGCCCTGCCGCCGCAGGCGGCGCGGCGCGCAGGGCACTTCTCTTTCGTATGCTTTTGCTGTGCGCCCCTTGCCTTTTCATCCTTACCCTTACCGGAGCGCCGTATTTTCCTTGCCTCCGGCGTTCCTTGTTCAAAATGGGCGGATCGGTCTCGCACCAAAGCGGCGCCCGCCGATTCTCGGCGGGCAAAAAACGCCAAAGCAATCGGCGGGAAAAAACGCCGAAGCCATCGGCGACCGATTTTAAAAGAGCGCCGGCCCTTTCGGGCCGGCGCCTATTTTTTTATTTGGTTCCGCCGTAGGTGTCGCCGGTGTCGGCAAACACGCTCTTAACGCCGGTTTTGACCCGAGAGGTCTTGACCCGCTTTTGCAGCTCCTCATAATAAAGGTTCTCATCAAACGGAATGGTCACTTCCCGGCCGAGGAAGGAGGACAGGTGAATGGCATTGGAAATCGTAACCCCACGGATGCCCTCACGGCCGTCCGCCACCAACGGCGTGCCGCGCAGGATGGCGCCGCCCCAAGCATTGACAACGCCGATATGCTGCTCGTTTTTACCGTCGGTAACAACTTCCATCGGGTGATAATTCACCTTGCCGAAAATCTCCTTGCAATGCCGGGAGAAATCCTGCTCTTTTTCGTCAAACTCCATCACCGACAGCTCGTCGTTTTCCACGACCAGCTTGGCGCCGTCCATCTGAACCTCAAAGCGGTTCGTGCCGCAAGCGTCTCCGGTGGAGGTGATGAACACGCCGGTGGCGCCGTTTTCGTACTCGGCGTAAACCGTTACGTCGTCCTCTACCTCAATATCATGCCATTTGCCATACTGCAAATGCGATTGGATCTTAACCGGCATGCCGCAAATCCACTGCCACAAATCCAGCTGGTGCGGGCACTGATTGAGCAGAACGCCGCCGCCCTCGCCGGCCCAGGTGGCCCGCCAGTCGCCCGAATCATAGTACATCTGCGGACGATACCAATTGGTGATGATCCAATTGGTCCGGCGAATGTTGCCGAAATCGCCGCTCTGCACAAGCTCGCGCATTTTCCGATAAACGTGGTTTGTCCGCTGATTGAACATGACGCCGAACACCACCTCCGGGTGCCGGTCGGCCATCTCGTTCATCTCCCGCACCTGCCGAGTGTATACGCCGGCCGGTTTTTCCACCATAACATGAATACCGCGCTTCATGCATTCAATGGCATAGGTCGGATGAAAATAGTGCGGAACGGCAACAATGCAAGCCTCGACAAGACCGCTGTCCAGCATTTCCTCCGCTGTTGCAAACAGTGCCGGCGCCGGAGACAGGTTGTTTTTGGCCCATTCCAGCCGATCCGGATTGGTGTCCGCTACCGCAACAAGCTCAAATTCCGGGCATTTTCCGGCCATCACATTATTGGCGTGACCGCTACCCATATTACCGATACCGATAATGCCTAATTTGATTTTTTTCATGTCGTTTCCTCCTTAGTGAAAGCCCATGGCCTTGAGATTTTGATAGCTTCTGCGCAAACACTCAAACGGATCCTCGCCATAGCAATCATCCTGCTCCACCAGCATATACTGCGTCCCGGCGCTCTCCGCCTTTTCAAAAACGCGATCGAAATTGATGTTCCCCTCGCCAATAACGGCCATCAGTCCGCCGTTTTCTCCGTAGGCGCAATCCTTCAAATGAATGACGGGAACTCTGCCCGAAAGCCGCTCGAGCCACTGCGCGGGATCGCCGCCGGCAAACTGGACCCAGTAGGTGTCCAGCGTGAATTTCAGCTCCTCGGGCGTAAAGTCCTCCGCAAGCTTTTGCAAAATCGGCTTGCCGTCCACCCGCTGAAACTCGCGGGCGTGGTTATGGAACATAAACTGCCGACCGGCTGCAGCCAGCTTGCGGGCCACCGGAAGATACATCTCCACAAACCCATCATAACAATGACGCTCATCGTCCTCCATAAAGCCGTACCAGCCGCAGCCGATATTCTCACAGCCGATGACGGCATGATCAGCCAGCACTGCGTCTAAATCATCAGTCATCCTCTCCGGCGAAATGTGGGTCAGCACGCATTTCAGCCCTGTTTTGTCAAGCTGCTCCCGCAGCCAGTGTGCTTCCCAGTCACAGGTGCCGGAAATTTGAACGTACTCATAGCCGATATCGGCTACCTTTTGCAGCGCAAGTGCAAAATCCGGCAGAGTTTTGCACTGCTCGTGCAGGGTGTAAAACTGTGCTCCGATTCTCATAACCTCAATCTCCTTCTTTTTCAAGCAGCTCCCTGAGCGCCGCACAGGCTGCGTCAAAGGCCGCTAATTTATTCGGATATGAATGGGTTTTGCCAACCTTGATTTCCTCGCCGTGCTCCAAGCCGGCAAGTCCGTCAAACACCGTCAGGTGCGGCTCCAGCGTCAAGTCCCGACCGCCGCGACGGATAAAATCGCCCAAAATCTCGCCAAGCCGCCCGGCACCCTGCCCGGCCGGCACTACGTTGCCGTCGGCCAAAGCATCCTTAATATGCAGATACCGAATCCGCGACCCCAGCAGCTGCCAAGCAGCCCAGGTGTCAACCCCGCACTGGACAAAATTAGCGGGATCGAAAATAGCCTGCAGACCCGGCACGTTTTGAAGCAAATCGTCACACCGCTCGGGCGTGTCCCCGTAAATACCTTTTTCATTCTCGTGACAAAGCACCACGCCGCTGTCGGCGGAAATCTCGGTCATCCGGCAAAGGCGCTCCAAAACCTCCTGCCTGTATTCGACCGGCTCGCGTCCGGAGGGAATATAAAAGGAAAACATCCGAATCTGCCGGCAGGAAAGTGCGTCGGCAAGCTCCAGCGTATGGCGAAGCTTATCAAGGTGCGGCTCAAAGGGGTCCTTGCCCATTTCAATTTTACCAAGCGGGGAGCCGATCGACCAGATCTTCAGGCCGGCGTCCGAAAAACGGCGGTATACCTCCCGCGCTTTTTGAACGGTGATGTCCGAAACATTCTCCCCATCGACGCCGCGCAGCTCCACGCCCTGAAGCCCGTTGCGCCGCAGCGCGGCAATCTGTTCCTCAACAGAAGAACCGGCTTCATCCGCAAAAGCATTCAGATTCATTTTCACCGTCATTTTTACACCCCCGAATAAGCGGAAAATCCGCCGTCAACCGGAATGGTCACACCGGTCACAAAGCCGGCTTTTTGGCTGTCCAGCAGCCATTCCAGTGCGCCGAGTAGCTCTTCGGCCTCTCCGAAGCGGCCCATCGGCGTCGCACGCAAAATCTTGTCGGTCCGCGCCGTCGGCTTGCCGTTTTCATCAAACAAAAGGCTGCGATTTTGGTTGGTGACGAAAAATCCGGGAGCGATTGCGTTGACCCGAATCCCCTGTTTGGCAAAATGCACCGCCAGCCATGCCGTAAAGTTACTGACGGCCGCTTTCGCTGCCGAATATGCCGGGATCTTGGTCAGCGGACGGTAAGCGTTCATCGATGAAATGTTGAGCACGCAGCAGCCGCTGCGCCCCAGCATATCCGCCATGAAAACCTGACTGGGCAGCAGGACGCCCTTCAGGTTTAAATCAAACACAAAGTCAAATCCGCGCTCCTCAATGTTGAAAAAGGTCAGGAAATCCTGCGCCGATTCGTCGCCCTCTTCGTAAATCTCGTGCGCTGTCGTGCAGCGGGGATTATTGCCGCCGGCGCCGTTAATGAGCACATCGCAGGGGCCGAAATCCTGCAGCACCGAACGATGAACCGTTTCGATACTCTCTTTTTCCAAAACATTACACTGATAGGCCACCGCCTTGCCGCCGGCCTCGGTAATCCGCTGGGCAACCTGCTGTGCCGCCGGCAGATTCAAGTCCAGCAGCGCGACCCGGTCCCCCTGTTGCGCCAAAAATTCGGCAAATCCGGAGCAAAGCACGCCGCCCGCTCCCGTAATAACTACTACTCTGTTCATTTTTTCCCCTACTTTCTAAATAGATTCATAACCGGCACGGCAGCACGAATTTCATTTTCAAAATCCTTATTCCATGCCTCAATGGTCACACGACCGGTATATCCGCAAGCGTCAAGGGTTTCCCGCCAGCTTTCCAAAAGCGCGCGATCCTCCTCGCGCGGGCAGTGTCGATCGTTATGACAGGCAACATGCGCGTGCGCAATCAAATTGCCCGAACGGCGCACGACCTCTAAGCTCTCATCCACCATTTCCAAATGATAAAAGTCTACCAGTGCTTTGACGTTCGGCAGGTTCAGCCGCCGGACTAAATCCAGCACGGATTGCAGAGTGGTGTAAGCATTATCCTCCTCCCGGCGCAAATGCTCGACCACAATCAAAATGCCGGCCTTTTCGCCCTCCTCGGCAAGCGTTCGGACAACATCGTCAATCTGCCGGTAAATCTCCGCCGGATCCGCGTCCTGCGGAATCCGCCGTTTACTGCCGTTACCGAATACCGCGATCTTGACGCCCAATCGACGCGCCCGATCCAGGGCTCGCGCCGCATAAGCGCGTACTGCCGGCAGATTCGCGTCCGGCCCGACAATGGCAGGCTCGGCGCAGAAAAATCCGTTAACCACCTCCAGCGGCAGCTGCAGTGCCGCAAGTTGCTGCCGAAAGCTCTCAAACTCCGCCTCGGAAAGCTCCGCGATGCGTGAAAGGGCCGTCTCAAAATAGTCATAGCCTGCCGCTTTAACGGCAGCGGCATTTTTAATATCCGAGCTAACACCGATTTTCATCCGGAACACCGCCTTATTTTAACTTTTCAACGGCCTCAAACAGGCCGGCAATATAAGTGGCTCCCAGCGCACGGTCATAAAGCCCATAGCCGAATCGACCCGTTTCGCCCCAAATCATCCGGCCATGGTCCGGCCGCACATAACCGTCAAAGCCGCGGTCAACAAGCGCCTTGACGATGCCGAACATGTCAATACTGCCGCAGGCGGTCGGGTGGCCGACCTCCTCAAACTGCCGCTCTCCGGTAAGCCGGATATTGCGCAGGTGCAAAAAGTGGATTCGATCCGCAAATTCGCCGGCCATGGCCACAAGGTCGTTATTCGGGTTGGCACCCAGCGACCCGGTGCAGAAGGTAAGCCCGTTATTCTTCACCGGCACCAAATTCAAAAACCGACGCAGATTCTGCGCATTGGTGATAATGCGCGGCAGACCGAAAATGCCCCACGGCGGATCGTCCGGGTGAATGGCCATGTTGATCCCGCTCTCCTGCGCCACCGGAATGACCCGACGCAAAAAGTGCTCCAAATTTCGCCACAGCTGTTCCTCATCCACCTTCGCATACGCCGAAAGCAGCGCGCGCAGCCCCTCCTTGGTGTAGCTCTCATCCCAGCCGGGAAGCGACAGCTCGCCCTTAAGCGGGTCCATTGACAGCACCGTTTTTTCGTCATACGCCAACGCGTTGGCGCCATCCGCCTGCGGGTGCCGAAGCTCACTGCGCAGCCAGTCAAACACCGGCATAAAATTGTAGCAGATACAGCGGACCCCGGCGCGGCCGAGACGCCGAACATTTTCACAGTAATTGTCAATCAGCGCATCCGCCCGCTCGGTGCCCAGCTTAATATCCTCCGGCACCGGAACGCTCTCCACCACATCAAACACAAGGCCGTTTGCCGCCGCAGCGTGCCGAAGCTTTTCAATGCTTTCCTCGCTCCAAACCTCGCCCGGCTTTACGTCGTACACTGCCGAAACTACGCTATGCATGGTCGGAATCTGCCGGATCTTTTCAAGACTGACCGGATCGCTTTCGCCATACCATCGAAAGGATAGTTTCATGATACCACCTGCCGTTTCCGCCCTATTCGGGCATATTCTAAACTTATCATACAATAAAAACAATCACAATAATATTGTTTATTTTCTCTTTTTATATTGCAAATATTATCTCATCGTGGTATACTGTGCCCAAGAGGTGATTTCGGATGACCGAACAATATTTTTACTATGAGGACAATCATCTGCTGGCGCACCATTCATTGGACCGCAAGCCCTCCCCGAAAGACACCAACTTTGCCATGCACACCCACGAGTTTTGCGAATTTTATTATTGTATTCACGGCAAAGGCTTCTTCCGGATCGAAGGGACCCGGTACCCGTTGCACGCCGGCGACATTCTCATCATGCGCCATGCCGAGTCTCACGCTCTGGAGCTGACGCACAACGAGCCGTACGAGCGCATTGCGATTCACTTCGACCCTGCGCTTCTGGATTCCATAGACCCGGAGCACAAGCTGCTGCAGCCCTATATGGACCGGGAGCTGGGCAAGTGCAATCTTTTTCTTCCGTCGGATTTTCAAACCCCTCTGTGCAGCGTGCTGCTGGAGGGTCTCATGGAAAAGAAAGACGACCTGCGATTGCAGCTGGTCTCTTCGCTGATTCCGCTGCTTTCCGAGCTGCGGCAGGCTTTTAAGTGCAAGCAAAACCATGATGACGGGACCGTTCGTGACAGCACCGACAAGCAGATTATCGATTACATCAACCGCCATTTGTCGGAACATCTGTCGCTGGATTTGCTCTGCGCGCGGTTTTACATCAGCAAGCCCCAGCTTTGCCGCATTTTCAAAGCCTCTACCGGCTCCACCGTCTGGGATTATATTACCATCAAGCGGCTGATGGCAGCGCAGCAGCAGATTCGCGCCGGCGTCCCGCCCACCCGGGCCGCCATTACCTGCGGCTTTAATGATTACTCGGTGTTTTATCGCGCCTGGCGCCGCCGCTTCGGCACCTCGCCCAAGGGCTGACGACAACCGCCATAGGCACCCTGCAGTGAAAAAGTGATTACAGGGGCGGGCGCTTTGTCCCGTCTGCCTTGCGGTGAAAAAGCGCTCGCGGAGGGGCAAAAGGCGCGCCGCGCCGCCTGCGGCGGCAGGGCGCGCCTTTCGGCGCGTGATAAATTTAAACCCCGGCGCTCCGGCAAAAACGAAAGAGCCCCGACGGCGCCGGGAAACGGGCACATCGCCCCGTCTGCCTTGCGGTGAAAAAGCGCTCGCAGGGGCGAAAGGCGCTTTGCGCGCCGCGCCGCCTGCGGCGGCAGGGCGCGCCTTTCGGCGCGTGATAAATTTAAACCCCCGGCGCTCCGGCAAAAAACGAAAGAGCCCCAAAGGCGCCGGGAAGCGGGCATATCGCCCCGTCTGCCTTGCAGACAGAACGGAGGAAACGATGCAGGGAAACACTTTTTTCTGGGACTGGGAGGTTTCGCTGATTACATTCTTGCAGCGCCTGACGGGCCAAGTCGGCGGCGCTGTCGCCGGATTTTTCAGCTTATTCGGAGAAGAACTGCTGATTGTTGCACTGGTAGGATTTTTTTATTGGTGCTACGATAAAGAGCTGGGCAAGCGCATGGCTTTTAATGTCATCACCGCCGTCGCGCTTGGCTCTGTTTTTAAAAACATCATCGTTCGGCGGCGTCCGTATTGGGACCATGCCGCAGTGCAATGTCTGCGTCCGCCGGTTGTCGGAAAGCCTCCGATGGATCTGGCTGCGCAGGGATATTCTTTCCCCAGCATGCACGCAGGCAATGCCGTTGCCGTCTACGGAACCCTGCCGATTTACCGAAAAAGCCGTTCTCTGTGGATTGTGGGTCTGCTTCTTCCGTTGCTGGTCGGTTTGTCCCGCGTCTGTCTCGGCGTTCATTATCCCACCGACGTGCTTGCCGGATGGGCTCTCGGCATCGTCACCATTGCAGGAACTGCCCTGCTGCATCGCTTTATCCGTCGGCCGGCAGTCATAGAGCTTCTTTTGCTGCTGCCTGTCCTGCCCGGCGTCTTTTTTTGCAAAAGCGAGGATTATTATACGGCTCTCGGTCTCATGCTGGGATTTTTTGCCGGGTTTCTGTTTGAGGATCGGTTTATTCGTTTTCGGGTGCCCCGCCGCCCACTGCGTCGAGTTGTCCGCCTTTTGGGCGGAATCCTCTTGTTTTTTGGGCTAACCCAGCTGCTCAAGCTCCCTGTTTCTTTCATTTCTTCAAAAGTACCGATCGCTGTCGCTCTTTGGCTGCGCACAGCCCGATACGCCGTCAGCGTTTTTGTGATTGTCGCCTTTTATCCATTGCTATTCACCGTTACCGACCGGCTGTCTCGCCATGCCAAAGGTGCTTTAAAATGTCGCCGGACGCAAAAATAAGAGTCTGCTTTTAAAAAAGCTTTTTTCTTTTATAAATATTGTCGTTTTAAAACCGACAGCACCCTTTTTTAAAACAGCATATCCTTTTAAAAGTGCTGCCCTTCTCTCAAAGTCCATCGAGTCTTTTTAAAAACGCCGGGCGCCCTTCGTGGGTGACGGTGTCCCTTTTGAAAAATCAAAGCGCCCCTTTTTTAAAACTGCGTTTCTATTAAAAATCAAAGCGCCCCTTTAAAAGCCACAATTAAAAAAGTATGCCGGGCCGGCAATAATGCCGGCCCGGCGTTTTCTTTTTATCCCGCTGCAAAACAGCGCCCCGAAGAGCTGAAAACCGGCATCCTAAAGCCTTTTTCACCCTTTGATTATTGCGGCCTTTCGTCTCCCCAAAAAAACACGGCAACTGTTCCGGGGCCGCAGTGCGAAGCGATAATTGTGCCGATATCCAAAATCCGCGCCTCCGAAATCTTGGGGAAGGCTTCCATAATAGCCTGACGCATTTCGTGTGCATCCTGCAGGCAGTTTGAATGGCTGATAAAGCACTTGCCGTTGTAATCCTGACCGCCGTCAATATGCTGCTGCATAGCTGCAATAGTGGTCTTCACCGCCGCCTTTTTGCCCCGCGCCTTACTGTAGGCAATAATACGGCCGTCATAATTCAGCCGCATGATTGGGCAGATATTCAGCACCGTTGCAATCGCCGCCATCGGGCCGGACACCCGTCCGCTGCGCCGAAAAAACTTCATGTCGGTTGAATAGAACTGGTGATGGATCCGGTGACAGTTTTTCTCTACAAAGTCCGCCGTTTCCTCCATGCTTTTCCCGGCATCGCGCAAGTCGGCCGCCGCCTCCACAAGCAGTCCGTAGCCGCAGCAGCTGCAGGTCGAATCCAAAACAAGCAGCTGACGCTGCGGGAACTCCTGCCGCAGCCGTTCGGCCGCTCGCCGCGCCCCATCAATCGAAGCAGTCATGCCGGAGCCGAAAACAATGTGCAGCACATCCCCTTTTTGCAAAAGCGGACGAAAATACGCCTCGTAATCGGCCTCGTTAATTTGAGAGGTGGTCGGCAGAGCACCGGCCGAAAGCCGTTTATAAAAATCGCTCAGACCGTTTTCGGTCCGTCCCATATCATCCGGATACTCCACACCGTCTATCATATATGCATAAAAAAGCACCGATATGTCCCGCGCGGATACCTCCTTGTAAGGCAGGTCGATGGTGGATTCACAAGAAAGTTGAAACGAATACATGTTTTTTCATCTCCGATAAAAGTAGTTTCTGCCATACCGTGCCCGGCAGCAGCTATATTCTTATTATATTGAAAATCCCTCGTCACCACAACCTACTCTGCGTCTTGTGCGCTCTACCCTGCCACAACCGCCGCGTAGAGATAAAAAAGGCACTCTACCGACAGTAGAAAAGCGCACAGCATAGCCGTTTTCCGGCCACGCCGTGCGCTTTTTTCTACCGTTTCGCCATTGCCTCTTCTCGGCAAAGAGGCCCTTTACAGCTGTGCAAAAATTTGACAGCCACGGCGTTTCAGCCAAACAGCCGTCGGAATGCAGAGCGCCATCGTCACCGCCGACGCCGCAAGCAAATACAGACCGGCACCCAAAGTGCCGCCGCACAGAAAGAAACCGCCGACCAGCAGGGCTACATATCCCCATCCGCTGAATAATGCAATCATTACACTAAAGCTTTGCTTGATGGGCGTCAGCTCGTTTTGCCAGGTGAGATTTGGGAATTTAAGCCCCAGCAATAAACAAAACAGCCCCGAAAACGCGGTATAGCTCATCGTCGTCAAGGCAATCAGTGCCCAAAGAAGCGGCTGCCCCGGCAACACATAAAACACCCCGGCCAAACACAAAAGCAGCGGCGCCCCGGTCAACAAAAGCTGCAAAAGCAGCTTGGCACGCAGCACCTGCCACGACCGCACCGGCAGCGCTTGCACCTGCCACAGCGTTTTGCCCTCCAGCGAAACGGACGGCGCAGCCATATTGTTCATGGCGCACAGCATACAGGCGCCGGCACAAAGCAGCACCGCCGTGGCGCCGTCCCATGCGCCGAGCAGCTGCTCCGACAACCCCGTCAGCGTTCTGCCCCAAATAAAAAGTCCGATCCCGGCAAGGGCCAACAGCGGCGTTCCGAGGCCGCAATTGAGTATATAATTTGCACTGGCACCATAACGCCCCAATTCCTTGTAAAACAAGGCGGCGTCTGCCGACCGACACGAAAATTTAACTGCCTTTTTCCGCGCCGCGCCGCCGCGGCCGGTCGCCGTGGCGATTTTCAAAAAGCTGCGGGCAAGCACAAAAATCGTCAAGGCGAAAAGCGCCGCCGTCAGCACCGTCCAAACGGTCGCGGCAAAAAAATCCCCTTCGCCGACCCGCCCGAACAGGTACAGCAGCCAAACCGCTCCCCGAATCTTTTCACCCCATTCGGCCGCATGCTCCAGCAGCTGTCCGATAAGCTGCTGTGCCTTGAAAAAGCAAAAATAGTAACCGAAAAAGAACAGGAGTGACAGCAGCACCGTAATTAAGCTTTTATTCTTCAGCCGCAGGCTGATGCGAGCGACCACCCAGCCCAACAAGCAGGACAACACCAGCACCAGCACCGAAACAAGCAGCACCAGCAAAAGGCCTCCCGCCAAGGCCGACAGCCGAAACGGGTTGACCGCCCAGTACACCGCCGCCGCCGGCAACAGCACAACACCGGAAAACATCAGCCCCATCAGGTAAACGCTCAAAAGGCGGGACGCCAAGATACAGCGAACCGGGATCGGCATTGCCAAAAGCAGGTCATTATCCCGAGACAGATAAAGCCCGGAGTAGGTGGAAAAAACGCTGCCGAAAACGCCCAAAAAGCAGGAAAGCAGCCCTATCAGCGCAAAATACAGCCAGCCCATCCCGGCCCGACACAGCGGAGCGCAAAGCACCACCGACAGGCCGGTAAAGCTGCCGCCCAGGATCCCGACCATCAGCAACCCGTACAGCAGCATAAAAGCCACCGTCTGCCCTTTGGAACGCGCACAATTCTTTTTGGCATCATAAAAATATGTCCGGAATATCTCCGACATTTGTTTTTGAAGCAGCACCTTTAACATGACGCCGCCTCCAATTCCAAAAAGACCTCCTCCAGACTGTCATCTCCCCGGACCTCCTGCAGACTGCCGGAGCGGATCAGCCGCCCCTGCCGGATGATGGCAATTTTATCGCAAAGCTTTTCGGCGACCTCCAACACGTGGGTAGAGAAAAAAATGGCGCCGCCCGCATCACAAAGCTCGCGCATCATGCCCTTGAGCAGATGGGCCGCCTTTGGGTCCAAACCGACAAACGGCTCGTCCATCAAAATCAGCCTCGGCCGGTGCAAAAATGCCGCTATCAGCGCAAGCTTCTGCTTCATTCCGTGCGAATAAGCGGCAATCGGCCGGGAAAGCTCTTGTGTTATTTCAAAACGCTCGGCATCCTTTAAAATCCGCTCCCGCCGCTCTTCCGCAGAAACGCCAAAAATATCGGCAACAAAGTTTAAATACCGAATACCGGTCATAAACTCGTATAAATCGGGGTTGTCCGGAATATAGGCCATCTGCCGCTTGCAGAAAAGCGGGTCCCTTTGAATGGATCGGCCGCAGATTGTGATCTCGCCGGCGTCAAACCGCAAAATGCCGGCCACCGACCGCAGGGTGGTCGTCTTTCCTGCGCCGTTGTGGCCGATAAAACCGTAAATTTCACCCGGAGCAATGTGCAGACTCAAATCGTCTACCGCCTTTTTCTCCCCATATGTCTTGGTCAAATGTTCAATCTTCAACATAGGCTTTTCTCCTTATCTCTGTCTGCGGCCGACCGTGCTCAGCAGCACATAAATTCCGACCAGCACTGCCGTCGCGCCGACTAAAATGAGATACATGCCGCCAATCCCGACGGATCGGCCGAAGAAATAAAGGTTGCAATCAATCGAGTCCCGAATGGCCTCTACCCCCGAGCCGGGAAACCCGACGGCACGCATTTCCCGGAACACACCGCCGAGAGCGTGATTGCGCAGCAGGCTGGTGCCGTAAGTGCCGGGCAGGAGCGAAAGGACCTTTTGCAGTCCCGGTGAAAAGCTGGAAATCGGCATATAAGCGCCGCACAAAAAGCCGTATCCGGCGCTGACCATCGTGCCGACCGCTGAAATCTGCCCCTGTGTCGTCAGGCCGAAGTTGACGCAGGAGGACAGCGCCACGCCGAACAGCGTCAGCAGCAACACATCCAGCACCAGCAACAAGGCGTCGGCCGCCGACAAATACCAGCCTGTTTTCAAGAGGTACAAAAAGCTGGCCGCCAATGCCGTCACGCTGACGATCAGCGTGGTCAGCGCGCAGGCGCCGAAATAAGCGACGGCAACCGTCGACCGCTTCACGGGAGACACCAGAATATCCTTTCGGGCGCCGCTGACCTTGTCCTGCACCATTAAAAGGTTGGCGCAAAAAGCAACCGTAACACAGCTGACTGCCAGCAGCGACGAAATCAGCTGGCCGCCTACCGTGGCATTGACCAGCGACGCATCCACCTCAAATCCCGCCGGCAGTGCCGCCAGAAAGCTGTCCCGGTAAACGCGGCCCAAAAAGGTCACGAACAGGACCAGCAGGATAATCGGCGTTATCAAGGACGAGAAAAAAATTCCCTTGTCTTTAAAAAACATTTTACAATTGCGTATAATAAGACGTCGGCAGCCGGTCATTGTCCTCCCCCTCCCATCAATTTTTTGCCGGTAACGGCCAAAAACACATCGTCCATTTTTCCTTTAACGATTTCATAGTCCTCAAACAGCTCCGGATGATGCAAGATCAGCTGCGTCGCCGCCGCGGTGTTTTCTACCGAAAGCCGCAGCGCCCCGCCGATTTCCTCGCAGGGCAGACCCAAGTCCTCCGCAGCCTTCGGCGCGACGCCGTACAGCGTGATAAAATCGCCGGTGTAGGCGTTTTTCAGCGCCAACGGCGTACCCTCGGCGGCAATGGCGCCGCTGTCAAGAATAACAACGTAATCGGCGTCGGCCGCCTCCTCCATATAATGTGTTGTTAAAAACACCGTCAACCCGTCGCGCCGGCGCAAATCCGACAGCACCTGCCACAGCAGCTGCCGCGTCTGCGGGTCCAGCCCGGTCGTCGGCTCATCCAAAATCAAAATCTCCGGCCGGTGCAGCAGCGCTCTGGCAATATCTACCCGCCGGCGCTGTCCGCCAGACAGCTTGCCGACCGGCCGGTCGAGCAGGTCTTGAAGGCACAGAAGCTCTGACAGCTCGCGCAGCCGCTCCCGAAAAGCAGCGCCGGAAATTCCATACAGCGCGGCGCGGCTTTTAAGGTTTTCCAAAACCGTCAGCGGCCGATCCAGTACCGATTCCTGAAACACCACGCCCAGCTTGCGGCTGACTGACGCAAGGCCCCGGTCTATATCCTCGCCGCAGACCGTCACCCGACCGCTGTCTTTTTTGAGTTGGCCGCACAAAATGCCGATGGTGGTGGACTTTCCCGCTCCGTTGACCCCGAGAAAAGCAAACAGCTCTCCCTGCCGGACCTGGAAGGACAGATTCCGCACTGCCGCAATTGCACCGAACGATTTATTCAATCGCTCAATCTCGATGACTTTTTTCATTTTGCACCCCTTTTCGTCTAATTGCAAATCGGCCGAGGCTTTTGCCTCGGCCGATCTCCCTTTAAAAATGCATAACCGCGCGGCAGGGCGCACAGCAGGTTTCCTCTACCCGCAGCGGCAGCGCTGTCAGCCGGCCGCCGGTCGTCGGCGCCTGCGCCAGGTTACACAGCGGAGCCAGCATGAGAATGTCGGCTGCATAAAAATCCTGCCAAAAGCCCTGTGGAGACGCAAGGTTATCCCACCTCGGAAAATCCGACCCCAGCAAAAACGGCTTTTTCCCAATTAAAAAATCCATTGCCTCCCGTGTGATAAAGGGAGAATGCTCCACAAAGTCCGGCGCTCGCCAACGCTCGCCCCAACCGGTGCAGAGCAGCAGAGCGTCCCCGGGACAAATCCGATCGACTCCGGGCGCGACTTCAAGCGCCTGCCGAGTAATCGGCGCGCAAGGCTCCGCTTCCGGCAGCTCAAGCTTCAACACCACCGCCGGCATTTCAAAGAGCCGCTCGACCGACACCGCTGACAGCGGGTACGACCGATCGCCCAGCAAATGCGCCGGCGTTTCAAGATAGGTGCCGCATTGAGAATTCATCCCGTCAAAAATTTCGGCGTAAATCGGGTACCGCACCCAAGAAACCGTCGGCAGCGGGCGAACCGTGACCTGCGGAAACGGCTCTCCGTAGCTCCACATTCCGGTGTAAATCGGGCCGGTTAAATCCAAGACCCGTGACATTACAAATTACACAGCGCAGAGCAGAACGCGCTGATAACCTCCGAAAGGTCAATCTCGTCGCCGTACTTTGCAAAGGAGAAGTACCCTGAGAAGCTGCGCACCAGCAGATTGGAGGCACATTCCTTAATCTCGCTGTTCCCGTGCTCGGGCAGCATCGGCGTCAGGCTGTCGTACAGCATATCATTGACCCGCAAAAACACGATGTCATCCTTGAATTTGAGCTTATAAAGCACCGACAGGAACGGGCACTTGTGCAGCCGGACAAACTCGCTCGGGTCAAAAATCAAGCCGGTATTCTCTCCGCGCAGCGCCCGATAGGCTTCAAAATCAAACTGCTCAATATGCGCCGCCTCTATGCAGAACAGCACCCGTATGGAAAAGGCCTCCGCCATCCGAATGACCGCCTGAATCTCCTCCTGAGACGCGCCCTCCACGGCCGCATAAGTCAGGTGCAGATTCTCGACATTCAAAAGGTGCGCCGCGCGCAGCAGCCGGACATATTTTTCCTGCTCGCGCACCGGCAGAGAAACGGTGTACAAAACCACCCGGGAAAGCTCATAAATGAGCCGATC
Organism: uncultured Oscillospiraceae bacterium; assembly: GCA_934488695.1. Classification (GTDB taxonomy): domain Bacteria; phylum Bacillota; class Clostridia; order Oscillospirales; family Ruminococcaceae; genus SIG578. The sequence continues at coordinate 3,518 of CAKSSH010000018.1, read as the reverse complement.
GCGAATCTCCTCCAGTTGTTCGGGCGAAAGCTCCCAAAGCGGAGCGCCGAAGCAACCGTCGGTCAGCTCCAGATTGCTGATCCCGTGGCGTTCGTCGTTCTGATTTGCTAAAGCAATACTGAAACGATACATGTTTTTTCCTCCTTACGCCTTCTGTGCATCTTTGGCCGCCTGCAGGGCATGTGCGTTATGACAATACTCGCAGTGCTCGTTTTCGCACATAAAGAAAAGCGGATTTTCGCGCAGAATTTTTTCTCCGAGGTCGAACATTTTGCGCACGTCGATAATCTTGCACAGCGCATTGCCGACGCACACCTCAATCAGTGCGCCTTCACGGCGCAGCACCGGCGTAAACCGCAAAAAGTCCCGATGGCCCGGGCAAAACTTCTTCATTTCCATGGTCTTGCCCTCGTAGTCCGGCACATACTTCGGCGCCGGAATCGTGCGGGTCTCCAAATAGACCGAATCCATAATATCCTCCACCGCGTGCAGGGTGGTGTTGCGGTTCATGTCAACCCCCAGCAGGATCACCTTGCCGCCCATATCGCGCAGCTTCAGGTAAGGAGATCCGACACCGCAGTTGGTCTCGCACTTGTCATGATCCCGCGTCAGCTCCTCGGCGCGGGCACCGATTGCATTGATGCAATGCACCGGGCGCAGGCTCCGAATAGAGCCAGGGCGCAGCCGATGGGTCTCGGAAATGATGCCGACGGTCGACTGATCCTTCTCCGGATCATACGGATGATTGAAGGCCATGGTGGATACGGCAAAGGTGCCGGTCTTGCCGACCGCTTCCAGCACGGCGTCCACAACGGCGTCAGCCCCGCCTACCACATGACCGATAGAGGAAAGCGCGCTGTGCATCAAAACAACGTCGCCCTCTTGAATACCGCCCAAGCGCAGGTCGTAAACGATTTGTTCCCTGGTAATCTCTTTCATACAAGCTATCCCTCCTTGACAATTTACATTGTCACCGAAATTGTAGCACGTTTTTCCAAAAAAGTATACCCTTAAATCCAAAATAATTTAAAAAATTACGGTTTTTTTCCGCTTTTGGCTGCACAAAAACACTTGCGAAACCGGTAGCGGCGTGGTACAATATATAAGTATAAATATTTTTTCTGTTTTCCGGGCATTTCCCGTTTTATTAAAATTTCGGAGGGTCAAGCATGCGAGATATCAGCAGAAAAATCTTTAAGGTCCTGCTCCTGCTTATTTGGGATATGGCGGCCTCTGTCGCCGCCGTTTTTATCGGTCTGGCGATTGTCTACGGGCCGAAAGCGATTCAGCTTTCAACCCTCGGCTTTCGGTACAGTTTGTTCTTCCTCGTTTTGGCGGTGGTGTTTCACGCCGTTTCCAACATGTATTCCGAAAATCTCAAGCATTTCGGAACCTTAGATATTGTCAAGCACGCCATTATCTGCGCCTGCTCCGGCATAATCGTTTATCTGCTGCCGCGGCTGCTGAACATCGGCAGTCTGCCTAAAATCGGCCTGCGGGAGACTTTTGTGAGCGTTCTTGTGCTGTTCTTGCTCTGCTGTCTGGGGCATGGTGTTCTGCGGCTTTACAACTCGGTTATTCGATATTATTTTTACCGTTTGACCGGCAAAGAAAAAAGCGCCCGAATCTTGATTTACGGTGCCGGAGAGCTCGGCAGTTATCTTGCGCGCCGTCTTGTCCTCACCGACAGTGACAAGCGTCCCGTCGGCTTTGTGGATGACAATTTGGCGCTGGTCGGCTCCACCATCGCCGGCCTCAAGGTGCTGGGCGGGCGAGATGTTCTGGGGCGGCTTATCGACGACCGGGAGATTCAGGAGGTCGTCCTGGCGGTCAACGAGATCGACAAGGATGCGCTGCGAGACATTTTGGCCGTCTGCTCCGAGCACGGTGCGCGTCTGCGCCGTTTCGGCAGCGTACAGGACGTCACTTCTCCGACCGGGCGCCGGCTGGACATGGCGGACGTTGACACCAACGACCTCATTCGCCGGGATCGGGTAATGCTTGACGAATCGGTTGCCTCAAGCTTTATTGCCGGCAAGACCATTTTGGTGACCGGCGGCGCCGGCAGTATCGGCAGCGAGATTTGCAATCAGGTGCTGAAGTACGGTGCCAAGCGGCTGATTATTTTTGATATCTGCGAAAACAGTCTGTTTAAAATCGACAATAAGCTTCGGGCGCATTACGACCGCGAACGTTACGAGACCGTTTTAGGCTCTGTGCGGGACGAACAGCGGCTGCGCCTGACCTTTGAAAAGTACCGGCCGCAGGTCGTTTTCCATGCAGCGGCGCACAAGCACGTTCCCATGATGGAATACAACCCCTGCGAAGCGATTAAAAACAACGTTTTCGGCACCTGGAACACTGCGCACACCGCCAGCGAATTCGGTGTTGAAAAATTCATTTTAATTTCGACCGACAAGGCCGTAAACCCCACCAACATCATGGGCGCCTCCAAGCGAATTGCCGAGATGGTGATTCAGATGGAGGACCGGCACAGCAAAACACAGTTTGCCGCCGTTCGTTTCGGCAATGTGCTGGGCTCGGAGGGCTCGGTGGTCCCGTTGTTCTTAGAGCAGATTAAACGGGGCGGTCCCGTCCGGGTGACCCACCCCGAAATGAAGCGCTATTTTATGACCATTCCGGAGGCAGTCTCTCTGGTGCTGGAGGCCGGCGCGCTGGCTTGCGGCGGCGAAATCTTCGTGCTGGACATGGGAGAGCCCATTTTGATTTCCGATTTGGCGGCCGACCTGATTCGGCTCAGCGGTCAGGTGCCCAACAAGGACATCGACATTGTTTATACCGGCTTGCGGCCGGGCGAAAAGCTGTTTGAAGAGCTGTCCCTTTCGGAAGAGGATGCGACTCGAACCACCAACAAAAAGATTTTCGTCTGCAAGCCGATCCCAACCGATGAAAAGTTCCTACAGGATCAGGCCGACAGCTTAAAAGAAAACGCCTGCATGGACAATGCGCCGGCCGTTTTCGAGGTTGTCCGGCATCTGGTGCCGACCTTCAATCATCAATAAGCAAACTTTCCGAAAGGATGTTATGACCCATGGCAGAAAACAAAGACAGCAAAAAGGTAAAAGAAATCACCGCGATGGATGAGGACTTTGCCAAATGGTATACCGACATTGTGCTCAAGGCTGAACTGATCGACTATTCCAGCGTGCGTGGCTGCATGGTAATTCGGCCCTACGGCTACGCCATTTGGGAGCTTATCCAGGCAGAGTTGGACCGGCGCTTCAAGGAAACCGGTCACGTCAACGTCTATATGCCGATGTTTATTCCCGAAAGCCTGCTCCAAAAGGAAAAGGATCATGTGGAAGGGTTTGCGCCCGAAGTGGCGTGGGTCACTCACGGCGGCAACGAAAAGTTAGAGGAGCGCCTGTGCGTCCGGCCGACCTCGGAGACCCTTTTCTGCGAGCATTACGCCCACACCTTACACTCCTATCGGGATCTGCCCAAGCTTTACAATCAGTGGTGCTCGGTCGTCCGCTGGGAGAAAACGACCCGGCCGT
>CAKSSH010000017.1 GCA_934488695.1 uncultured Oscillospiraceae bacterium | reverse complement strand
ACCAAACAAAAAGCATGAATCGAAAAAAGGCGGGACAGCGGCCGGGGAGCAGGGCGCCGGCAGAAGCGCGGCCGGCCGAGAAAGCAGGAGTGCCGGCGGGGGAGATTCAAGTGCCGGCCGAGAAAGCAGGAGTGCCGGCGGGGGAGATTCAAGTGCCGGCCGAGAAAGCAGGAGTGCCGGCGGGCTTAGGGCTTGGAGCTTGTGCGGGCGGGGAGCGTTTTTATTGTTTTCTCAAACCAAATATCGGGGACGGAAAAGCTCTTTCCGTCGAGGTAAGCAAAAAAACCGTCGGGGCAGGAAAAAGCCAAAAAGCAGGAGCAGAGAGCTTGATAGGGAAAGCCGATGGCTCGGTCGGCCGCGGCGCTTTTCCCGTACTTACCGTCTCCGAGGATAGGGCAGCCGAGGTGGGAAAGGGTGGCGCGGATCTGGTGCGTCCGGCCGGTCAGCAAGGTGACCTCCAAAAGTGAAAAAAGGCCGTTTTGCCACAGCGTTTTATAACGGGTGACGGCGGTTTTACACCCGGGCGCAGGGCGTTGCCGGACAAGGCAGCGGTTTTCGTTTTCCAGCTTTTCAAGATAAAGACGAACCTCATCGGCCGGCTTCGGCGGCAGGCCGCGACAGAGGCAGTGATACTTTTTGAGAAGCCGCCGGTCGCGAATCAGCGCGTTCATCTCCCGCAGGGCGGCAGCATTTTTGGCGGCGATGACAATTCCGCAGGTATTGCGGTCAATCCGGTTACACAGGGCCGGGGCAAAGGCGCCCTCACAAGCGCTGTCATATTCGCCACGCAGCGTCAAAAGGTGCAAAATACGGTTAATCAAGGTGTCACTGCCGGCGCCGTCAAAATCATGGACGGCAAGGCCGGCGGGCTTATCTACCAGCAAAATATTGTCGTCCTCATAAAGAATGTTCAGGTCGGCAGGGGCAAACAAGTAATCATTTTTAGGCGGCGTTTTTTCAAAAAACTCATCATTGATATAAAGAGAGAGCAGGTCACCGACGCAGAGCATACAATGCGGGTCGGTGACTTTTTTGCCGTTTTGGCGCACCCGGCCTTTTCGGATGGATTTTTGCAGCAGGCTGGCAGGCATGCGGTAGAGATTTTTTTGCAGGTATTTTTGCAGGGTCTGGCCGGCGTCGTTTTTACCGATGGTTACCTCGCGCATTTTGTCAGCCTCCTTTCCGAGTGGCTTTATTATAGCACAGGCGCTGTTTCTTTGCAAGGCGGGCAGACTTTTTCAAGAACATCCACTATAGAAAAAATTTATCGGATAAGATAGTAGTCAGAAAGGACGGCGACACGGAAAGGGGTGAGCGGCATGCAGGAGCTGGTGGCGCAATACAAAATGCAGATTCGGCGGCTGGAAGAGCGGGTCAAGACCCTGACAGCCGAGCTTTACGGCATAGAGGGCGGCTTTCGAGACGAGATTTATGTTCGGATCGCACTTTTGAATCAGGAGATTGACGATATGTGGGACAGCGTCCACATGATGAAGGACTATTAAAGGAGAGGGCAGCATGGCGGAAAAGAAAGCGCAGGGAGATTGGAATGAAAAAAATCGGGCACGAGCACAAAAGCTGATTCGTCTGTACATGCGAGAGCTGTCTCGTCCGGAAAAACTGGAGGGGGCGCCGCTCAATCAGATTGCGTCGGCTTTGGGAACTCTGGTGGAAAAATTCGGAAAGACGCCGGAGCGGGAGGACGGGCCGGTGATTGTTACCCATCAGATTCCGCGGGCAGAGGAGGCGGACAAGTGAAATACAATCTCGATTATCTGCCGACGCCGAAGCAGGCGCTGTTTCATGCATCCTCGGCGGATGAGGTGTTGTACGGCGGAGCGGCGGGCGGCGGAAAAAGCTGCGCGATTGTTATGGAGGCGGTGATCGACGCGCTGGAGCATGACGGAATTGACAGTTACCTGTTCCGGCGCAGCTATCCGGAGCTGGAAAGCACATTGATCGCGCAGGCGCTGCGTTGTGTACCCAAAGAGCTATACAGCTACAGTCGCAGCACGCATGATATGGTCTTTCAAAACGGGTCGACGCTGCATTTTCGGTTTTGTCGCAGCTTGCAGGACGCCTACAAGTATCAAGGCTGCGAAATGCACCGGCTGTATATCGATGAGCTGACGCATTTTACCGCAGAAATCTACGACTATCTAAAAACAAGGCTGCGCACGCCCAAACGGCTGGGAATTCGGCCGAAGATTCGGCTGACGACCAACCCGGGCGGAGTGGGACACGGCTGGGTCAAAGCGGCTTTTATTGACGGCATGGCACCGTTTGAGGTGCATACGATCACGGTCCAGTCCCAGCTTTTGGGACATGAAAAACAGGTGACGCGGCAATATATTCCGGCGTATGCCACCGACAACCCGCACCTGAGCGATGATTACATTATTGAATTGGAGCAAAAACCGCCGGCGCTGCGCCGGGCGTTGCTGTTGGGAGACTGGAATGTTTTTGACGGGCAGGTGTTCACCGAGTTTGTCAACGACTCAAACCATTATCGGGACCGGCTGTATACCCATGTCATCGAGCCGTTTCGGATTCCGGAGGAATGGCAGCGATTTCGCAGTATGGACTGGGGCTACAGTCGACCGTTTTCGGTTGGTTATTGGGCGCAGGACGAGGAGGGGCGGCTGTATCGATATGCCGAGATCTACGGCAGCCCGAAGGATGTATCGACCGGGCGAACACTTCGGCCGAATGTCGGAATGCGGCTTTCGCCGCACGAGGTGGCGCGGCTTATTCGGCAGTATGAGGACCGATATGAAAAGGGACGACACATTATCGGCATTGCCGACCCGTCTATTTTCGACGAGAGTCGGGGAAGCGACGGCTGTATTGCGGCTATTTTAGAGCGACAAGGCATTTATTTTTCGGGCGGAGACAATGAGCGAATCGCCGGGAAAATGCAGCTGCATCATCGCCTATCCTTTGACGAGCGCGGGGTGCCGATGCTGTATGTCTTTTCAAACTGTCATGACTTTATTCGGACGCTGCCAGCGCTGACCTATGATCCCGTATATGTTGAGGACATCAACAGTCAGGGAGAGGATCATATTTACGACGAGACGCGGTATATGTGTATGTACCGGCCGATTACGGCGCCGCGGCCGCGGGAGCCGGCGCAGGCGCCGGGCTTTGACCCGCTGGATTTGTTCGAGCGGCCGACCTTCAGAAACCCTTATGCATTTTAATAAAAAGGAGCGAAAGACATGGAAAAAACAGTTCGATTTGCCGGGCACGAGCTTACGCTGCGCCGGCAGAAGCCGGGGGCGCTGCCCAAGGAGGAGGTGGCGGCAATGCTTTCAGCCTTCCGCAGCTACCGGGACGCCAAGGAAAAGATGGATCGGAACATTATCGAAAACGAGAATTGGTTCCGCGGCAATCATTGGCAGTATATCGGTGGGGCAAGCCGTCAGGAGGAGGGATTTAAACCGTCCGGGTCGTATCTGCTAAACGGTATTTGGCATCGGCATGCCGAGGCCATGGAAAGTTATCCGCTGCCGGTTTTACTGGAGCGGGAGCCGGGGGATCGGGAGCGGGCAGAGAAGTTGTCTAAAATTATTCCGCTGGTGCTGCAGAAAAACGGCTTTCGGGAGGTCTATTCCGATGTGTGGTGGTACAAGCTGAAGCAGGGAAGCGGTATTTACGGGGTTTTCTGGGATAACGCGCTGGAGAACGGTCTCGGAGATGTATCCATCAAAAAGATCGATCTGCTGCGGTTTTATTGTCAGCCCTACATCAACGACTTGCAGGACAGTCGGTACATTTTTGTGTTGTCCTTGTGTGACGCGCTTGAGGCGCAGCGGCGCTACCCCGACGCACAGCTTACATTTGACGGGCAGGAGTTGTCGGTCAAGAGCTATTTCGGCACCCGCGACACCGAAAACAAGGTTTGTATTATCGACTGTTATGAAAAGGTGCCGCTTCAAAACGGCGGAAACGCGGTACATCTGACTAAAATTATCGGTGAGAAGGCGGTGTACAGCACCAAAACCGACCCGAATTTTGAAAAATGCGGCTTATATCGTCACGGGCTGTATCCGTTTGTGGTAGACACCTTAGTGCCGGTGGAGGGGTCGCCGTTCGGCATGGGAATGATTGACATCGGCAAAAACGCTCAGGCACAGATCGACAAGCTGGAGTATCTTATTGAGCGCAACGCGCTGATTGCGGCGCGCCAGCGATTTTTGGTCAAACGGGACGGCGGCATTGACCCCCAAAAGCTGTGCGATTTGTCGGTAGACTTTATTGAATGTGACCGCAACGTGGACGACAGTGCCGTTCGGCCTTTGCAGGGGACGGCTCTTTCCGCGTCGATTATCGGCTGCAGGGAAAACAAGATCAACGAGCTGAAAGAGATTATCGGCAACCGCGACTTTTCGCAGGGCGATACGGCAAAGGGCGTTACGGCGTATGCGGCGATTGCGGCGCTGCAGGAGGCCGGCAGTCGGCTGTCGCGCGATTCGATTGAGAACACTTATCGGGCTTTTTCACGGCTGGTTTACATGGTGATTGAGGTGGTTACACAGTTTTATACCGAGCAGCGCAGTTTCCGGATTACCGGGGAGGACGGCAGCGTTTCCTATCTGGGTCTCGGCGGTGAGAGCGGCGCGCTTACGGCGGCAGTGTTTGATATTGAGGTTTCGGCGCAGAAGAAGAACACCTTTAATACCGTTGCGCACAATGAATTGATTCTGGACTTGTATCGGCAGGGTGCCTTTGATCCGGAGCGCCGTGACGCTGCGATTGCGGCGATTGATGCAATGGTGCTGGACAACAAGCAAAGTATTATCCGTTCTTTGGGCGGAAGATAGGAGCGTTTTATGGATAATTACGTCGATATGGATATACAAGACCTTTCTGCCGGCGCAGACGCCGGGGTCAACCCGTCGGGGACGCCCGACCGGGAAGACTGCGAGCCTGTAAAGGGCGAGCCGGAGGCATATCGTGTTTTCAGAACGCAGCAGGAGTTTCAACAGTGCATTGACAAGGCGCTGGGCAAACGGCTGGCACGGGCACGGGCGCAGGGGGAAGAGCTCTCCCGGCTGCGGCCGGTGGTGCAGGAGATGTGTCGGCAGCGCGGTGTTGAGGATATAGATGCACTGCGACAGACCTTGCGGCATTCGGAGGACATGCAGGCAGACGAGGAGCCGATGGACGAGGCGGCGTTTGCCCAATGCGAAAACGAGCTTGTCGAGAAAAAAGGGCAGCTCGAAACGGCGCTTGCGGCCGAGCTGGAACAGCTTTCGGCAGAGCAAAGCGAGTTTTATCAAAACGGGCAGGCTTCGGACCTGCTTGCGGACAGCCGCTTTTGCGCGCTGCTTCAGAATGGTTTTTCGGTCAAGGAGGCGTTTGACGCGCTGCATCTGTCTGAGCTTATTGAGGCGGAAAAAGAGCGTGCCTGCGGCGCCCTTGTCCGAGAAATTCGGCTAAGGGGTCTTCGGCCGGAGGAGGACGCCGTTTCCGGATACGGCAGCTTTTCGGCGTCATTGGACCCAAGACAACTATCGGATGCGCAACGCGCATCCATCCGAGAGCGGGTAAGGCGCGGTGAGCGCATTACCTTTTAAAATGAAAAAGGAGAATGAGAGACTATGGCAGAACTGAACACCAACATTACTTCCCAAAGCGGAGAAAATCAAGAAATCAGCAGCGTTGAGATGAAAACCTATTACGACACCGAGTTGATTCGGAATGCCGAGCCGCTGCTGGTGCATGACCGTTTCGGTCAAAAGCGGTCGATTCCCAAAAACGGCGGAAAGACGATTGAATTTCGGCGTCTCAATCCGTTTCCAAAGGCTACCGGCGCACTGACCGAAGGGGTCACTCCGAGCGGGAAAAAGCTGGATTGGTCCAAGCTGACGGCAACCGTCCAGCAGTACGGTGATTATGTGACGGTTTCGGACATGCTGGATTTGACGGCGATTGACAACAACATTCTGGAGGCGACCGTTATCCTGGGCGATCAGGCCGGCAGAACGCTGGACACGGTCACTCGTGAGATCATCAATGCCGGCACCAACGTGCAGTATGCGGCGGGAGAGGTGGATGCCCGCCATAAGCTGAGCACCAATCATATTATGACGGTTGCGGCGGTGAAAAAGGCGGTCAATACGCTGAAGAAGGGGCTTGCCAAGAAAATCAACGGCGACTATGTGGCTATCGTTCACTCAAACGTTGCTTATGATCTGATGAATGACGCCGAATGGCAGAGCGTGAAGGATTACAATCCCAAGGACTGGTATGAGGGCGAAATCGGTCGCATTTTCGGTTGTCGGTTTATTGAAACGACCGAGGCTAAGGTTTTCCATGCCGAGGATTTGACAGCAGCCAGCCGCACATTGTCGGTCAAAACTGCGCTGACGAGTGCCGGTAAGACCTTAACGGTCAACGAGACCCTGACAGCGGAGGATGCACAGGCGCTTGTCGGCAGAAAGGTGCTGCTCGGCAGCAAGCTGTATACCGTAACGGCAGCCGGTGCTGCAGAAGGCAATGTGACGTTGGACGAGGCCGTTTTGTCGGCGGACGCCGCGGTAGGCGCCGTTATTTATCCGGGCGAGGGCGGCGCTGCCGGTGCTGATGTTTATTCGACCCTGATTATCGGCGCCGATGCTTACGGAATCACCGAGGTTGAGGGCGGCGGACTCAAGACCATCATCAAGCAGCTTGGCTCGGCGGGGTCGGGAGATCCGCTTGACCAGCGTGCGACGGTCGGTTGGAAGGCTGTTAAGACAGCCGCTATTTTGTCGCAGCCGTTTATGGTGCGTGTTGAGACCCAAAGCACACTCTGCGACTAATTTTATCGGGAGAGCCGGGGCGGGGCATGGACCCCGCCCCGGCGGAGAAAGGAGAAGAAACTATGGCAGGGGTAAAAAAAGAAAAAGCCGCAGCGGACCGGGTAACGCTGAAGCTGTTTTATGACGGCAGAAAATATGCGGATGATGTGACGGTCATTATCAACGGAAAAAGCTATCTGATTCAGCGCGGGGTAGAGGTTGAGGTGCCGCGTGCGGTAAAGCTTTTGCTGGAGGATGCTGCGCGTCAGGAGCAGCAGGCGCGGCAGTACATTGACGATATGCGGGGCTGAAAAGAGGAGGAGTGTGCCTATGGCAACACCGGAACAAATCATACAGCGGCTGTATGCCGACTTTGACTGTCAGTTGCCGCAGGAGCGGGTTTTAGAGCTGATGAGCTCGTTAGAGGCCCAGCTGGCTCGCGGTGTGCTGCGTCGCATCCGGGAGCTTCGGCTGACGGTGCATGCGGGAGAGGATCGATTTGAGCTGCCTTTCGAGGCGGAGGCGCTGCAACGGGTGCAGCTGGACGGCCGGGAGCTTTCGGCGGGAGATTTGTCTTTCAGGGACGAATATCTTGCCGATAAAACGACGCTGGTTTTAGCACCGGGGCACAGTGCGGGCATTTTGCGGCTATCGTACATTGAGCTGCCGGAGAAGCTGACGTCCGAAAATTTTCACAAAAGACAGCTTTTGCTGCCGGACGGGTTTGAGGAGATCTATCTTTATCACATTTTGCTGCGGGCGGCGCTGGCAACGGATGATATTGAGCGATTGAACAATTACAGCGCTCTTTACACAAAAGCGCTTTCGGAGCTTGGCGGCAGTCAGTTCAAGGATCGGCTTTGCAGCCGGAATTACCGGAATATCTGGTAGACAAGGAGGCAATTTATGTTACAATTTCCGAGATTAAATCCCGTATCCGAGCGAACCTTTTCCATTGCGGCCTTCGGCGGTCTGAACCGACGGCAGGGGGCGGACAGCAAGACGCTGCGGGAAACGGAAAATCTTTCGTCCGGCAGTCTGCCGGTTTTAGCGACCCGAAAGGGGCGACGCCGAGTATTTAAGGCCGCTGACGGGGAGATCGTCACCGGTATTTTTGCGGCGGATAAGGCGTATATGACAACATCCCTGGGCGGGCGCACGCGGCTGTATGTCGGGGACAGCTTTGACACCCTGACCCATCGGTTTACGGCAGCTGAGGATGAAAAGATCACCTCGCTTTTGTGTCGGTACAAGCGGCAGATCTGCATGTTCAATCTGAAAACCGAATTAGGGGCCGAAAGTATGTTGTCGGCGGCGCTGACCTCGCTGGATTATCCCGCTCGCTATAAAGCGCCGACCTTCAATGATGTGACGGTTTATGCACATCGAATTTTCGGGGTCCGGCTACATCAGATTCGCGCCTGCGCTTATGATGACGCCAGCGACTGGGAGCACGACAAGGAGGGCGCCGAGCTGACGACCCGTGCATTTCTGCAAAACTTTGAGACCAAGTCCGACTTTACGGCCTGCGTCAATTATAAAAACCGGGCGGTTTTTTTCACGGCGGATGAAATGTTTGAGCTGTACGGCAAGGATTCCTCGCAGTTTGACCTTGTTAAGGTGGCCGACATCGGTTGTGTCAGCCGACAGGCGGTATGCGAGATGGACGGGGTTTTATACTTTATTTCCAAAGAAGGGGTCATGAAATACAGCGGAGCGATGCCGCGGCGTCTTTCGGATCCGCTGGACGACAAGCCGGTCCTTTGCGGCGGCAGCTACAGTGCTTGTATCGGCGGCGTCTGCGGGGCGGTGTATGCCCGATTTACCGGCAGTCGTGGGGATTTGCTATATTCATACAATGTCGAAAGTGATGCGTGGGCCTGCGAAGACGCTGCCGGCTGCGTTTCTATGGCGACATACAACGGTGAATTATATTTTTCAACGGACGACGCCGTGTATCTTGCGGGTGCGGGCGGCGTGTCGGCCGATTGTGACAGCAGCAGCTTCCCCTGGACAGCGTTGACCCAAAAAATACACCATTATTGTCCTACTAAAAAGCGAAGTCCGAAGCTTAATTTGCATATGCGCCGAGCCTTTTACGGCAACGTTTCGGTGTATGCAAGCTTTGACGGCGGGGAGTTTATTCTGCTGCGGCAGGTGCCGTTTGAGGGAGAAAAAACGCTGTGTATTCCGTTGGAAAATCAGGAATACGACACACTGCAGGTGAAGATCTGCGGCAGCGGAGAGGCGGAGATTGATTATATCAGTCAGAGTTTTTCGCTGGGAGGAAGAGTGCAGTGAGCCAAAAAAACGTGGTAGAATTTACATCGATTTCCCGCGAGGAGGACAAGCCGCTTGCACAGCAGGTTGAAAATCTGTATGGCAGTCTGGAATGTCTGAAACGGGATCTGAGCTTTATGCTTGGAATTATGCAGACGCGCCTGAGCGCGCTGGAGGAGGGGAAATAGCTTATGGAGTACAAACCACTTTACGATGACCGGTATTTTCGGGATCTTTTGTCCCAAATCAGCGCGTTAGAAAAGAAAAAGGCCGGCTACCGTGTCCGGACGGACGAGCGCTATCAGACGCGGGAGCGGCAAATGGACGAGGACACGGCACGGGATGAGCGGGCAACACTGCAGCGGCATGCCGGAAGCTACAGCGGTGCCGAGGATTCTTCCTATGCAAAGGCGCTTGTCCGGCAGCATGCTCAGCAGGCAGAGGAGAAAAAAGCAGATGTGCGCCGACAGTTTGAGACCGAAAACACCCGACAGGTCGGGAACGCGGTTCGGGAAATCCAGTCGCAGATCAAAAATGCACAGATGGTAGAAAAACGGCGGCTGGCGGAGTTTAAGCGGTTGAATAAATAACGGGAGGAGAAAAGAAATTGATTGAGATTCAAAACAAAAAAATGCTTTTGCTTCCCCGGGAGAGAGTGATCGGTGCGGCGGGAGATGTGGATACGGCGTCGTTGACCTTTTGTATGGATCGTCTGCAGGACGGCTGCGATCTGTCTCCGATGGTGGCTTTCCTTAAGGTTCAGCCGGTCAAGAGCAGCGAGGCTGCCTATAATCAGCTGCTGCAAAAGAAAACATGTGAGGACCGAATCATTTTAACCTGGCGGCTGACCGGAAAAAACATGAAAGATCGCGGCGAAATATCGGTTCAGATCATGCTGGTATCCCCGGATTATTTTGACGCCGAGGAGCTTTCCGCGCTGGACGCAGGCGACCTTGTTTTGCCGGCGATGATTACAGGAGCGTCGGCGCCTGTCTGGCAAAGCTACCGTGAAAATTTTGTTATTGCAGACAGCATTGATGACACGGTTGCATATCAGGAAATCACGAAGAACGTTTTGACTGCGGCGGTGGCTGCCGCTGCCGGCTCGGCTCGAGACGCCAACGACGCCTATCAGGATATGCAGACGCTTTCGGCAACCATTGTGCAGCGGCTGGCGAGTGCCGACGAGGTGCTCGCCAGCATGCGGGAGACGCAGTCGGCGACAGAAAGCTGCCGGGACGGTGCCGAGGGGTCTCGCCAGGCGGCTGAGCAGAGCGCTGCAGCTGCGGCGACGTCAGAAAAATCAGCACAGGCAATTCTGGAGAGCACGCAGGCGGTTCGCGACAATATCGGCACGCGGCTTGAGAATTACGAGCAGCGGTGTCAAAACGCGGTCGATGCGGCCGGGCAAAGCGAAAAGAATGCTGCGGCGAGCGCGACAGAGGCCGCAGGGCATGCTGAATTGGCGGAAAACTATATGCAGGTTTTTATTGATGAAACCTACAATGTACAGCAGGCAGCGCAGCAAATGAAAGAGGCGGGGGAATATCGGCTGCTGTATCAGAAAACGGTTGCGGCCGATGAGGAGCTGTCCTCCTTTGAAATCACCAAGGACGCAGATGGCAATGATCTGTGGCTTTCCTCGTTTGTTATTTACTACACCATTCCCAAGATGGAAAATGCCGGCAGTACGTATCTTCGGATGGAGATCCAGGGCGCAGGCAACAGCCGGAACGGGGAGCCGTTTTACAGTCAGATCGCGCAATTCAGCGGTTTGAACAAAACGGCGGCAGTCTTTCAGCGGGTAGAATGTGTGCAAAAGGGGCGCTGGGTCACGCAGGTGGCGCAGGGTGCTTCTTGGGATCAAAATGCCGAGAGCGTTACACCGCACGGCGGGGTTTGCGGGCAGCAGCGGGCGGTGGACGGAAAACCGGCCGTAGCACTGCGGCTTGCACAGCATACCAATGTTCAGCAGGCTTTCCCCGCGGGAACCTTTATTGAGGTTTGGGGCAAGACCAGTTTAGCAAATAAAAACGCATAAGAGGGGGAGCAGGGCATGGAAATCCAGGAGCGTCTGGCGCGGCTTGAAGCGGATGAAAGAACGATTTTCCATCAGCTTTCCGAGATTAAGGACGAAGTCAAGGATATTCGCCGGCTGACGCTGGCAGTGGAAAAAATTGCCGTTAAAACCGAATCCATCGACACCAAGGTGGACAACATGGGGCAGCGCATTTCAGCGGTGGAGCGGCAGCCCGGAGACCAGTTTACCCATTATAAGCGGCTGATTATCGGCGGGATTGTTACGGCGGTGCTGAGCACCCTGACCGCCGCAGTTTTAACGCTCATAATGCGGGGTTGAAATTCATATCTTTTTATTAGAGGAAACGGAGGCATTTTGGAATGAATATGACTGCAATAATCATTATGTCGGTCTTGATTGAGGCTATTATTACGTATATCAAAACCTGGATGGTGGAACGCCGGGTGCAATGGCAGATGGTGGTTTCGGTGGTGCTGAGCATTGCCATTTGTATTGCATACGGGCTGGATTTACCGGCGGCGGTGGGCGTCGAGAGCAGCCTGCCGTTTGTCGGGCGGGTCATTACCGGGATTTTGGTCTCCCGCGGCAGCAATTACATCAACGATCTTCTTAAACGGCTGTCCGGGGTGTCCGGCGCCGGTAAGGCAGAGATTTACGGCAGAGACGGCAGCGATGAGGCGGTGATATAATGGCATCTTACGTAACCAATCTTCCGGTCAACGGTCGTTTCAATGTCACGGCTGCTTTCGGGCAGGCCGGCAATTACTGGAAAGACGGGCACAAGGGTGTTGACATGACGGCTGCGGCAAAAACCCTGTATGCCATCTGTGACGGCGTTGTAACAGTGGTCGGGTGGGATCCCAAGGGATGGGGTCGTTACGTATCCATTCAGCCCAACGGGTTCGAGAGGATTCGCTTGATTACCTGCCACATGGTTGAAAACAGCGTCAAGGTGAAAAAAGGGGACGTCGTTTCGCGTCTGAGCGTTTTGGGAACAATGGGCAAAAGCGGAAATTCGACCGGGGTGCATGTGCACATCGAAATGCGCATTGACAACCGGCCCGTAAATCCGACACCTTATTTGCTGATTGCGAACGAAAGAGCAGTCGGTCTGCTTTCCGCCAATTATAAATTTGACGCAAGCTGTCAGCGTATGGCATTGGCGGCGATTCAGGATGCATTTGATAAAAATGCGGCGCTGCCGGATATCGGAGCGGTTTGCGGCGGCACCGGCGCCGGCGGAAATTGCGGCGCCGAGGTGGAACGGCTCGGCCGTGAGCTGGCAGAGGTGCGCAGTCAGCTGGCGGCGGCTGAAACGAAAATTGCCGACGCCAAAGCGGCTTTGCAATGAGCAGCAAAGCGTCGGGTAAAAACGGCGTGCGGTGTAATACGGCGGTCAAAGCCCCGTATTGAGAATGCAACACACCTCGTGAGATGACGCGCAGGAGACGTCCCGGGCGGAACAAATAGCACCCCGGAGGGCATATTTGCCCTCCGGGGTGTCGTCGATTGCGTGATCTTTTGACAGAAACGAAAGCCGCAAAAAAACAAGCGCCCCCGCAGAATTTCTGCGGGGGCGCCGGCGATTATAAACGCAGACTGCATTTTTGCCGCTTTAGGTCTTGTGCGGCAGCAAAGCGGTAAAAATCAGGCGTCCAAAAAGTCCTTCAGCTTTTTGCTGCGGCTGGGATGGCGCAGCTTGCGCAGGGCCTTGGCCTCAATCTGACGAATACGTTCCCGGGTGACATTAAATTCCTTGCCCACTTCCTCCAAGGTGCGTTGACGGCCATCCTCCAAGCCAAAACGAAGCCGCAGGACCTTTTCCTCGCGCGGGGTCAGCGTGGACAGAACTTTGGAAATTTGCTCCTTGAGCAGGGTGTAAGAAGCGGCTTCGGCAGGGGCGGGCGCGTCATCATCCGGAATAAAGTCGCCCAGATGGCTGTCCTCCTCTTCACCGATAGGGGTTTCCAGAGAGACCGGCTCTTGAGAGACGCGCATGATCTCGCTGACTTTTTCAACCGGCATATCGATTTCGCGGGCAATTTCCTCCGCAGTCGGCTCGTGACCGTTTTTATGAAGCAGCTGGCTGGAAACCTTTTTTACCTTATTGATGGTTTCGACCATATGTACCGGGATCCGAATGGTGCGCGCCTGGTCCGCAATGGCCCGGGTGATGGATTGACGAATCCACCAGGTCGCATAGGTCGAAAACTTAAAGCCCTTGGTGTAATCAAACTTTTCAACTGCCTTGATAAGGCCTAAATTACCCTCCTGAATCAGATCCAGGAATTGCATGCCGCGCCCGACATAGCGCTTGGCAATACTGACCACCAGCCGGAGATTGGCTTCGCTCAGGCGACGGGCCGCCTCTGCGTCTCCCTCTGCCATTTTCTGGGAAAGCTCCAGCTCCTCTTCTGCCGAAAGCAGCGGAACACGGCCGATTTCTTTGAGGTAGACCTTGACCGGGTCGTCCACATTGATTCCTTCCGAGAGATCCTCGGATTCGGTCAAGGTTTCAAGCGGCATGGATTCCAGATCGTCGTCTAAATCCAGCTCCATATCCTCGACAATTTTTATGTTGCTTCCCTCAATTTTTTCGTACAGGCGGTCGACCTGTTCTACGTCAAAATCAAACTCCTCAAGCAGGTTGTTGATTTGTTTGGTAGACAGCTCCCCCCGCTGTTTGCCGCTTTCAATGAGGTCCGTAATCAGTTTGTTCTTGTCATGTGAAGCCATATCGGTTCTCCTTATTTTTTCTCTTTTCCGAGCTGCTCTATCAAGGCTCCGAGCGCCTCGTCATCCAATTCCTGCACTCTGTCCTGCGACAGGGCTTGCTTTTGCTGTTCGGCACGCAGGGATGAAACAAGCTCCTCAAATTGCTCCTGTGTGCTGATTTTACTGCCGTCACGCGTGATGACGGAAGCCAGCCTGCCCATTTCCTCCGGCGACAACGTGCCGCTCAGAGCAAGAAGGTCCAGTGTGTCTCCGCGGTCGACGACTTCGGAAACGGCGGCAAACATTTTTTTGCCCCAATCGGTAATAAAGTCCTTTTCGGTGACCTTTCCCCGGCGCAGCAGAGCAAAAAAGTCCGGGTGACAAAAAAGGGCGCCGAGCAGCCATTCCTCGCAGACCGCTGCCGAAAGCAGCTTGCGTTTCTGCACGTTGACGGTGTCCCGACTGCCGTTTTGTACCGAAAGCGAAGCGCGGGAGCGTTGTCTTTGCTGACGCGCCTGCCGCCGAATCAACATATCGACGTTTTGGGAGATGGCTTGGGAAGATACCGAGAGCTTTTGAGACAGTCGCGAAATATAAACGTCCCGCTCAATCGCGTTGGAGATGCCGGAGAGGACCCTGGACGCAGCCTTAAGGGCCTCAATCTTGCCGGCGTCGGTTTCGACGTCATATTTCTGCAAAATATCGCTCAGCTCGTTTTCAACGGCGCTGACACTGGAGGAAAGCAGCATGGAAAAACGTTTGCTGCCGTACTTTTTCAAATACTCATCCGGATCTTTTGCGCCGGGAATCTTCACAATCTTAGTGTTGAGCCCGGCGGCGTCCAACAAAGAAAAGGAGCGTCGTGCGGCCTTTTGACCGGCCTCGTCCGAGTCGGTGGCGATCAGCACCTCAGAGACATATTTGGTCATCATTCGGGCTTGATTTTCGGTCAGCGCGGTGCCCAGTGGGGCTACCGCATTGTCAAAACCCGCTTGGTGCAGCGAAATGACGTCCATGTACCCTTCACAGAGAATGAAAAATCGCTCCTGCCCGTTTTTGGCAAGCTCATCGCAATAGGCCGAGGATTTGGCATACTGCAGCGCGTACAAATTGCGGCTTTTTTGAAAAACCGGCGTTTCGGGTGAATTGATATATTTCGGACCGTTGTCCTGTTCGGAAAGCTTGCGGCCGCCGAAAGCGATGACGTTGCCGCGCAAATCCAGAATGGGAAACATCAGGCGGTTGCGAAAGAAGTCAATAAAATGACCGTTGCGCGTTCGCGCCGCGACGCTGGCGGCGGCCATTTCCGCATCCGTAAAGCCTTGTTGGCGCAGGTGACCGATGAGCGCATCCCAACGGTCCGGCGCACAGCCGAGGCCGAAGCGCGTCACGGTTTTAGGCGACAGCCGGCGACTTTGGAGATAGGCTCGGGCAGCGTCCCCCTGCGGGCCTTTCAAGGTCGCGTGGAAAAAGCGGGCGGCGGCACGATTGATTTCCAAAATTCGGCCGCGCAGCCGGCCGGCCGCGTCGTCTTGTCGATCCTCGGGCAGGGCTAATCCGACCTTTTCAGCCAAAAAAGCCACCGCCTCGGGGTAGGACAAATTTTCGATTTTCATAATAAAAGTTATCACATCTCCGCCGGCCTGACAACCGAAGCAGTAAAACAACTGCTTGTCCGGCGAAACGCCGAACGAAGGTGTTTTTTCGCTGTGAAACGGGCACAGCCCCGTCAGACGCCGCCCCTGTTTTTTCAAAACGACGTATTGAGAAACAATTTGCTCAATTTCGCAGCGCAGGCGCAGCTCGTTTAAAAAATCCTCTGAGAATTTCAAGCCGGCACCTCCTTTTGAAATCGGCGTTATAAGACCGACCAGGCCTTCGGAATGGTCAATTCCTCATAAAAATGAATGGCAAAATTATCTGACATACTGGCAATAAAGTCACATACGGCGCGCTCGGTGCCCTCTTCCCAGGAAATCTGTTGAAAAGAAACCGGCAGCCGGCCCGGATTTGACAAAAAAAACGAAAAGAGATATTTTATAATATCCATGGCCTTTCCCTCTTCGCTTTTGGCGATCGGGTTTTTATAGACCGTTTCATACATAAAATCATGCAATAAATCAAAGGCGGCTCGAATCTCTGTCGGCATTTTCAGCTGACGCTCCGGGTCCTGAATCAGAGCGGCGATCAGGGTGGAAATGCGCCCGGAGGTCGTTTCCCCCAAAACCTGACAGGCTTGACGAGGCAGATCGGCGGGCCGGATGATACCGGCGCGGACCGCGTCATCAATATCATGATTGATATATGCAATTTTGTCGGCAATCTCAAGGATGCGCCCCTCTAAGGTGCAGGCGACCGCATCGGTGTGACAGCGAATCGCGTCCACCACTTCATAGGAAAGATTCAGACCGCGCCCGTCCTTTTCCAGCTTTTGCGCCAGACGGACACTCTGCTCGTAATGCCGAAAGCCGCAGGACGCTACCGAATTTAACGCGCGCTCTCCGGCGTGACCGAAAGGGGTATGCCCCAAATCGTGGCCCAGGGAAGCGGCCTCCGTAAGATCCTCGTTCAGCTGCAGACCGCGGGCAATGGTGCGGGCAATCTGCGACACCTCCAGCGTGTGCGTCAGCCGGGTGCGGTAATGGTCCCCCTCCGGAGCCAGAAACACCTGGGTCTTATGCTTGAGCCGGCGAAAGGATTTGCTGTGAATGATACGATCCCGGTCCCGCTGGAAGCAGGTGCGAAACGGACAAGGCTCCTCCGGCGTTTCACGGCCGCGGCTGTTTTCGGCAAAACAAGCATCCTTTTCAAGGAGCTGCTTTTCACTTTTTTCAATCCGCTCCCGAACCGTCATCCCCGTCACCTCCGCAGCAATATCGGCGGACAGCGAAAAAGCTGTCGCGCAATTACATTTCAGATATTAACCCAGTATTAAATTATACCATAAAATCACGAGATGTCAAGGAAACGCTCCTCAATTTTCCGTGCGTCGGCAGCAGCGGCGGTGACTTCGGTCAACTCCTCCAAAAACGCGTCAACACAGTTTTCGGGCAGAAAAACGCGCAGCCGGACTTCGTTTAGAAAGGCGCTGTCCAGCAGCGGAAAGCAATTTTGATGAATCAGGGCGTTCACGCGGGCGTACAGGGAATAGGGCAGTGCAATCTGATAAACGCTGCCGTATGTGCGGCGCACGATCTGTGCGGCCTGCACCGCGTCGGAGGCGGCACGGCTGTAGGCGCGTGTAAGACCGCCGGTTCCGAGCAGCGTGCCGCCGAAATAGCGGACGGTTGCAATGGCGGCGTCTGTAAGATCACGGCAAAGCAAAACCTTCAGCGTCGGCATGCCGGCAGTTCCCTGCGGCTCGCCGGCGTCGCTGTAACGAGTTAGCTGGCCCTGACGCAGGCGGTAAGCGTACACCACATGGGAGGCTTCACGGTGCTCTTGGGCAATCCGGCTTAAAAAGCACTGAACCTCCTGCTCGGTCGACGCCGGGGCAATAAAGGAAAGAAAACGGGACTTTTTTTCGACAAATCGGCTTTCTGCCGGCGCGGCCACGGTGTTGTAATCCTGCATACAGACCCTCCCCTCGGGATGAAAAAGGGCAGCCCTTAAAAGGCTGCCGCTGTTTTCATCGAAAACTTATTTGTCCATGCCAAAACGACGCTTAAAGCGATCGACACGGCCGCCGGTATCCACCAGCTTCTGCTTGCCGGTGAAGAAGGGGTGGCATTTGGAACAAATTTCGACGCGGATCTCATCCGCTGTCGAGCGGGTCTCAAAAGTTTCCCCGCAGGCGCACTTGACCGTAACGGTCTTGTAATCGGGATGGATTCCTTTTTTCATCAGGTTTCACCTCTTTTAAAATACGGTCTGACTGTCCCTTTTAAGAAAAGCTGCAAACCTTTCTCCCCGGACATTCCCCGTGACTAAGCTTTTCGCCGATAGCATAAGATTTTGCTCATGCGTACGAAACAGAAATATTATAGCATGCTCTTTTTAAAAAAGCAAGCTTTTTTTCAGCGGACAATAATATCCTCACGCGCCGGGCCGTTGGAAACAAGAACAAACCGGAAACCGATTTCCTTTTCGATAAATTCAATGTACTTCCGGCAGTTTTCCGGCAGCTCTTCGTACCGGCGGATACCGCGGATATCGCATTTCCAACCGGGCAGAGACACAAGCACCGGCTTTGCGCGCTCCAGAAGCGGGGTCACGGGAAAGTCGCGGGTGACCTTTCCGTCAATCTCATAGCCGACGCAGACCTTGATTTCGTCGAGATATCCCAGGGCATCCACAACTGTCAGTACCCCGTGGGTCGTGCCCTGGACCTCGCAGCCGTAGCGGGTCGCTACGGCGTCAAACCAGCCCATCCGGCGCGGACGGCCGGTCGTGGCGCCGTATTCGCCGCCGTCACCGCCATGGTCGCGCAGGGCCTGTGCCTCATCACCGAAGATTTCACTGACAAAGGCACCGGCGCCGACGGCCGAGGAATATGCTTTAACGACGGTGTATATTTCCCGAATGGCATAAGGCGGAACGCCGGCGCCGACGGCGCCGTAGCCCGCAATGGTGTTGGAGGAGGTCACCATGGGATAAATACCGTGGTCGGTGTCCTTTAAGGTACCGAGCTGACCCTCCAGCAAAATGGTTTTTCCGTCCTTTTCGGCTTGATACAGGAGCTTGCGCACGTCCCCGACGTAAGGCGCAATGCCCTCCCGCCAGCTCATCAAGGTTTCAAAAATATCCTCCGCGCGCAGCGGCTCCTTGCCGTACAGGCTTTGAATGGTGATGTTTTTGACCTCCAGCACCGCGCGAATTTTTTCCAAAAGCCGGGCCTCATCAAAAAGCTCACAGACCTGAAAACCGATTTTAGCATATTTGTCGGAATAGAACGGAGCAATGCCGCTTTTGGTCGAGCCAAAGCTTTTTTTGCCCAGCCGCTCTTCCTCGTAAACGTCAAAGAGAACGTGGTAAGGCATGACCATCTGGCAGCGCTCGGAAATCATGATATGCGGCTTGGGAACTCCCTGGGAGACGATTTCATCGATTTCTCGCAGCAGCTTTTGCACGTCGAGAGCGACGCCGTTGCCGATGCAGTTGATAACGCCGGGGTTAAAAACGCCGGAGGGCAGGGTGTGCAGGGCAAACTTGCCGTAGCTGTTTTTAATGGTATGACCGGCATTGGCACCGCCCTGAAAGCGGACAACAATGTCTGCATTTTGAGCTAAGAGGTCAGTGACCTTTCCTTTTCCCTCGTCGCCCCAGTTGGCGCCTACTACTGCTTTTATCATAAAAGCTCATCCTTTCGGAAATGATTTGATACTTCTATTTTAGCGGTCTTCTCGGAAATATGCAAGTCCCAAATGTGCCGGCGGCTGATTTTCTCGCTTATTGCGGATGCTGGTGATGATTAAAACGATGATGGTGACAAGATAGGGCAGAATTTCAATCAAATCCCGCTGTGCAAAGGAAATATTTTTGATGTAGGAGCCGATATTGTAAAGGAATCCGAAAATGATCGAGCCGAGGATTCCGATGTTGGGCTTCCAGAGAGTGAAGATAACAAGAGCAATCGCCAGCCAACCGACGGCTTCAATGCTGTACTCCCAAGAGCCGTAGAGGTTGTCCATGATGTAGCACAGGCCGCCGAGGCCGGCAATCCCGCTGCCGATGCAGGTGGCCATGTAACGGTAAAGGGAAACGTTGATCCCGGCGGCGTCTGCTGTGGCGGGATTTTCGCCGACAGCACGCAGATGCAGGCCGACTCGGGTGCGCGACAGAACAAAGGAAGCGATTAGCGCCAGACCAATTGCCAGATAAATCATAATGCCGTAGGACAAAAACAGCTCGCCGAACCAGCCGAGGTTTTTGTAAAAGGGCAGCGGACGGGTAAAGTACTTAGCAGCAAAGGAAAAGGATTTTGCCTTGCTGATAACGTACCCGGTAAGGCCCACGCCGAAGGTGGTCAAAACAAGGCCGGTCACGTTCTGATTGGCATGCAGCGTGACGGTGAAGAAACAGTAAATAAGACCCATCAGCGCTCCGCCCAAAAAGGCGACCAGAATCGGAATAAGGACAGCCAGCGCCGGGATGACGTTGGGCTTTCCGACCGCTTTGCCGTACAAATATTCCGCTGTGCAGCCCAGTGCTGCGCCGATGGACATGATCCCGGGGATACCGAGATTCAGGTGCCCGGATTTTTCGGTGAGGGTCTCGCCGGTGGAGCCGAACAGAAAGGTCATGCCGGTACGGACTGCAGAAGTGAAAATAGCAATCATTTTTAACCCTCCTTATGGTGGCGGAAAACCAGCCGATAGTTGATGAAAAATTCACAGCCGATGATAAAGAACAGAATGATTGATGTCGTGATATCCGAAATATCGTCCAGACCCAAATCGGTGCTGACCTGCAGAGCGCCGACCTGGAAAAAGACCAGCAGCATAGAGGTCAGGACCATCATCAGGGGGTTGAATTTGGCAAGCCAGGAGACCAAAATAGCGGTAAATCCGCGACCACCGGCTGTGCCGACCGAAATGGTATGGCTCATCCCGCCGCAAATCAGGAGTCCGGCAATGCCGCAAAGCATGCCCGACAGCGCCATGGTGCGGATGATGACCTTCTTGACGTTAATGCCGATGTAACGCGCGGTATTTTCGCTTTCGCCGACCACCGAGAGCTCATATCCGTGCTTGCTGAAACGCAGGTAGATATAGAGAATGACGGTAATAACGGCCACGATCAGAATAATCAGAAACCACTTGTTGTACAGGGTCGGAAAGCCTAAGGCGTGCATGGGCTTTAAGGTGCCGGAGCCGTCCTTGACCCAGGTGTCGATGCAGAAACAAATAATTTGCGTGGCAACATAATTCATCATCAAGGTGAACAGGGTTTCGTTGGTGTTCCAGCGAGCCTTAAAAACAGCCGGAATCAGCGCCCAGACGGCGCCTGCCACAATACTGGATACAATCATGGCAAGATATAAAATCGGGCGGGGGACCCGGTCGCCGAAATAAATCATGCAGGCAATAGCTGCCAGACCGCCCATCAGCACCTGTCCCTCGGCGCCGATATTCCAAAAGCGCATTTTAAAGGCCGGTGTGACAGCCAGGGCGACAGCAAGCAGAATGGCGGTGGAATAAAAGTAAGACCAGGTCAGATTAACGGTGCCGAAGGCGCCCTTGAACATTGCCTTGAAATAACGGACAGGGTCGGCATTGCCGCCGATGTAAACAATGAGTGAGCAGACCAGCACGGCCAACAGAACGGCTGCGGCCCTTATCAGAATGGCTCGACCGGTCGAAATGGCGGGCCGTTTGACAATGTGGAACAGCGGTTCGCGACTGCTCTTTTCTTCTTTGTTACGCATCTTGTTGCTCCTTTCCGGCCGGCACGGTATGGGTCATGAGCATACCGACCTCCTCCTTGGTCGTAGTGCGTCCGTCCACAATGCCGGTGATACGACCGGCGCAGATAACCATGATCCGGTCGCACAGCCCCAGCAGAACGTCCAAATCCTCACCGACAAAGACTACGGCAACTCCGCGCTCCTTTTGTTGGTTTAAGAGATTGTAGATTATATAGGAAGAATTGATGTCCAGCCCTCGGACCGGATAAGCAGCCATCAGCACGGTGGGGGCTGCCGCAATTTCACGGCCGACCAGCACCTTTTGAACGTTGCCGCCCGAAAGACGCCGTACCGGCGTCGAGGCGCCGGGCGTGGAAACCTCAAGGCTTTGAATGATTTTTTCGGCGAGATCTCGCGGCGCTTTCCGATCCACAAACATAGAGTGGCCCTTGCTGTAGCTGCGCAGCATCATATTGTCGGTAATGTCCATGTTCCCGACCAGACCCATGCCTAAGCGGTCCTCCGGTACAAAGGAAAGGCGGACGCCCAGATCCCGAATCTGCAGGGGCGTTTTATCCCGCAGGTTTTCGATTTTACCGTTTTTGGGATTGTGATAGAGGATTTCTCCGTCGGAAAGGTGCTGCAGCCCGGCGATTGCCTCCAAAAGCTCTCGCTGGCCGCTGCCGGCGATGCCGGCAATGCCGAGAATTTCACCGCTTTTTGCGGTAAAGGAAACGTCTCGCAGCACCGAGACGCCTTCCCGGTTGACAAGGTTTATATGTGAAACGCAGAGCCGATCGCAGGTGTTTTGCGGCTCGGTGCGCTCAATATTCAGGGTTACTTTTTTACCCACCATCATTTCGGTCAGAGCTGACGCAGTTGTATCCGCCGTGTTAACGGTCGCAATATGCTCTCCGCGCCGCAAAACAGCGACTCTGTCCGAAATAGAAAGCACCTCGTGCAGCTTGTGGGTAATGATAATAATGGACTTTCCGTCATCCCGCATGCGACGCAGAACGGCAAAAAGCTTTTCGGTTTCCTGCGGCGTCAGCACCGCAGTCGGTTCGTCGAGAATCAGAATTTCGGCGCCGCGATACAGCACCTTGATGATTTCGACCGTTTGTTTTTCCGAAACCGACATTTCATAGACCTTTTTCCGCGGGTCGATTGAAAAGCCGTAACGGTCCGCGATTTCCTGGACGCGCTTTTGCGCTTCCGAGAGGTTGTATTTTCCGTCCTGAACGCCGAGGATGACATTTTCGGTCGCCGAAAAGACGTCTACCAGCTTGAAATGTTGATGGATCATGCCGATTTTATAGCGGAACGCGTCTTTGGGGGAGCGGATGACCGCCGGTTGTCCGTCGATCAGAATCTCGCCGGAATCGGGATAGTAAATACCGGCAATCATGTTCATGAGGGTGGTTTTTCCGCAGCCGTTTTCTCCCAGCACCGCTAAGATTTCGCCACGCAGGACCTCAAGACAGACGTTGTTGTTGGCAACAATGCTGCCAAAAGTTTTGGTTACGTTTCTAAGTTCAATAGCAACAGGCTTATTCACACCGTTTCCTCCGTCATCACAGAAATGAAAAAAGAGCAAGAAGGCGGAGCGAGCATCGCTCCGCCTTTTGCCGGAAAAAGAAAGTGTTTTTATTGTTCGGTGATACCGTCGATACGAACGTCAAAGTACGGAGCCGAACGCTTTGTGGATTCCATAAAGGCACCATTTTCGATAACTTCGGTGTCGGGCGTAAAGGCGGCGTCGGTATCAACGTCGGCCTTATAGGAGGTCAGCTCCTGGCCCTTGACCGTAAAGGTATTGGTGGCAAAGACCTTGATTTCGCCGCTCTTAATCTTTTTAATGGCTTCTTCGATGGCAGCAACCGTACCCTCGGCAGCAACATCCTGGTTTACGCCGGTCAGGACGATAGAGCCTTCGTCAATGCCGCCGCACCAGTCAATGTCAATGGCCTGACCCTTAACGACCTGGCCGATGATGTACAGGAAGTACGGAGCCCAGTTGATGCGGGAGCCGATAACAAAGGTCTCGGGGCAGTCATCAAAGGTGCTGACATTGTAGGTGATGTCGGGAACACCCTTTTCTTCGCAGGCGGAGGGGGCACCCATCGAGTCGGCATGCTGGCTCAGAACAACACAGCCGTCATTGATAAGAGCCAGAGCGTTCTGACGCTCTTTATCCACGTTATACCAGCTGTTGGTGTAGTTGACCTTCATGGTTGCCGTGGGGCAAACGCTCTTGGCACCGAGATAGAAAGCTGTGTAACCGGAAACCACTTCGGCATACGGGAAAGCGCCGACATAGCCGAGAACGGCTTTTTCAGCAGTGATGTCACCCTTTTTGATCATTTCGTTGAGCTTGAGACCGGCAGCGATACCGGCCAGGTAACGGCCTTCATAAATAGAAGCAAAAGCATTGTGGAAGTTGGAAAGGTTCTTGTTGGTGTGCGCCTGAGTTCCGGTAGCATGGCAGAACTGGATGTTGGGATACTTGGCGGCAATTTCCATCATGCCGTTCTCGTGACCGAAGGAATCGGCAAAGATGATGTTGCAGCCCTGCTCTGCGAGGTACTCGGCAGCTTGGGGGCACTCTTCCTCTTCGTTGACGGGATAGCGGAAGATCACCTGGCTGTCGGAAAGGCCCAGCAGCTCTTTAATCTCCTTGGCCGCGTTCATGAAGTTTGCGTCGTAGGTCGACTTGTCATCATGCAAAAACATAAAACCGATCTTGAAGTTTTCGGGGACCTTAAAGTCCGCCTTCAGCGTGGGAGCCGCCAGCGGGGAGTCGCTCATTCCCTTTTTCGCAGTCTGTTTTTCTCCACAGGAGGTGAAGGCAAACAGCGTGCCTACGAGCAGCAGCGTTGCAAGCATGAGAGATAGAACCTTTTTCATTTCGTTTCTCCTTTTGCCTTTTCGGCATTTTAATTTTATGTAAAAAATTACATACAATAATTATAACGGGCGTAGGTTTTCTTTGCCCGACAAGGCCTGTTTGTTCCGACTTTCACAGGCAAGGCCTGTCCGCTTATTTGCGAAAGGTCAGGGAATGGTCGTCCATCGACTCGATCATGGCAAGGCTTTCCACCCGAACCCCCTGCGCTCGCAGCCGATCGCCGCCGCCTTGAAAGACTTTTTCAATGGCAATGGCGCAGCCCACCAGGGATGCGCCGGCTTGCTGTGTCAGCGCAATCAATCCGCCGAGAGCTTCGCCGACGGCCAAAAAGTCGTCCACCAGCAGGACACGGTCGTTTTCGGAAAGAAAGGCCCGCTCCAGCACCATGTCGTAATCGTTTCCATGGGTATAGGAATGGACCCGGGTATGATAAAGCGTGTCGGCAATATTTGCCGAGACACTTTTTTTAGCAAATAAAATCGGTTGATGCAGGTGCACGGCCACTGCCGAGGCAATGGCAATGCCGGAGGCCTCCACCGTCAAGATCTTGGTGATGTTTTCGCCGGAGAAGCGGCGCGCAATTTCAGCGCCGAGCTTTAAAAGGAAATCAAAGTCGATTTGATGATTGAGAAAGCTGCCGACCTTTAAAATATTGCCGGGCAAAACAACTCCGTCTTTTAAAATACGCTGCTCCAAAAGCTCCATATTGCACCTCACGAAAAATAAAAAAACAGACTGTGAAAGTCTGTTGCCAATAAGCCCGAAACGCCCGCCGAGAAAAAACGGACCTTTGCGGAAACCAATAGTCGCAGCTGAACGGTGTGCGGTAGAAACATTTGAACCATCTAATCAAACCTATATTGGCAAAGTATTCTTTTTTTCGACACCCTTATTGTAACATGCCTAAACTGCCCTGTCAAGGGAAAAACATAAAAAAAACAAAACCGTACAAATCACCAAAACCCCACAGCTTCCCTGCTGTGAATTGGGCAGGTTGCCGCGCAATGCAATTGCATAATCTTCCTTTTTTCGCAAACAATAACAGCGCCAATACTTGCAAAAAGGGAGTTTTATCAATGAAAGCAACCGGTATTGTACGAAGAATAGACGATCTCGGCCGGGTGGTCATTCCCAAAGAAATTCGCCGCACCATGCGAATCCGAGAGGGCGACCCGCTGGAAATCTTCACCGACCAGAACGGGGAGGTTATTTTGAAAAAATACTCGCCGGTCGGGGAAATGGGCGCCTTTGCCGCTCAGTATGCCGATGTGATTGCTAAAGCCACCGGGCTGACAGCGGTCGTTTGTGACCGGGATCATGTAATCGCGGTGTCGGGCGGCATGAAAAAAGAATTGCTGGAACGCCGGGTGTCGCCGCAGCTGGAGGACTTGATGGAGGCGCGGCACAATTATATTGCCGCAAAGGGAGAACGGGAATTTTTTCCGATTGAAGGCGTTGAAAAATCGGCGCTGGTGGCTTCGCCCATTATTTCGTCCGGCGATGTTTCGGGGGCGGTTTTGCTGCTTTCCGGCGGCACAACGCGAGCCAGCGACAGCGACAGTAAGCTTTGTACGGTGGCCAGCGCTTTTTTGGGAAAGCAAATGGAACAATGAGCCCGACGTAAAGCAGCCGCCCGGTTACGGGCGGCTGCTTTGGGTGGTTACTTATTTAAAACACGACGGTAATTTTCTCCGAGGCGGTCCCACATATCAAGAGCACCGGGGGCCTCCAGGACCGTGCCGTAACCGCCGCGGTAGGTCCAGGCGGCCAAGCGGTCAACGCCCATTTGGGCGTAAAGGTCCACGATTTTGTCCATATCCGAAAGATCACGGGGAGCTTTGTAGTAATTCATAATCCAACGCTCGGAGATTTTGCCGTACTTTTTGGCAATCTCAACCGTGCGGCGGGTGATTTCCACAAAAAAGCTGTGTGGCAGCTCCCAGTTGATAATGGTGGTTGAAAAGACATCGATATAAGGAGAAGAGGCAACGTCGTCCCAACGATCATAACCGCGGTACTCTGAAACATAATACCCGTTGAGGGTGGCATGGACGCAGCAGGTGATTTCCAGGCTGCTGTTGTACTCTTTCAGTGCACGCGAAACGTCATTGATGGTTTTCATCGCCTCGGCCCAGCGAAACTCCTTGACGTCGTCGGTAAGCGCACGCGGCATTTCATAGCCGTAGTACTCTTGGAATTTGCGCTGGCAGTTGGGGCAGCGGCAGCTCCAATCCTCTCCGGCGCCGCCGGTAATGGAGGCATAGGACTTGGGCAGCAGATAGTGCGGCTCATCCCAGAAGAAACCGTCCACAGCGGTGGTGGCGGCAACCTTCAAACACATCCGGCGGAAATAATCCCGAAACGATGCGGTGTTGAAGCAGGCTGCATTGAGCGGCTCGCCGGTCAATGCCGAAACCTGACGGTTGTGAATGTTGTTTTGCAAAAACAGGCTGACCTGTTCGCCGCCGAAATATTTGCCGATCCCCCAGGTGTCGCACAGGACCTTAAGCCCCATTTCATGCGCCTTATCGACGATTTTGGCAAGATTCGGAAGCCAAAAGTCAAAATCAAATTCGGTCATAGCCAGAATAACGGTGTTGCAGCCGTGATCCAGCATTTCCTGAAAGTCTCGCTCGGCATGCTCGACATAAGAAAGGCCGTAATAACTGATTGCGGTTTGGGTAATCATGGTCTTCCTCCTTACAGCATTTTGACGCGGGGCTTGTATTTTTCGATGTTTTTGCGGTTGAACTCATCGCCGCCCTCTACATTGGCGCTCTTCCAGACCGGGGGAACCACTCCGTTGTCGAGGCACAGACGCACCGTTTCGATTTCAAGCCGGTGGGCAATGTAAAAGTCTACGATATTGGAGATCGGGGCGATGGGCGTGTCAAAATCATCAAATTTGACGGCGGTGTCGCCCATCGGGTTAAAGTCGTCAATACAAATGTCGGCCAAATCAAAGAGATTCTTGCGGGAGGAATGACGCAGACGGAAATCGGCCGGCGTTCCCTCCTGCCAATAAGAGCTTGAAACGGCGATGATTTTGACACCGCGCTCCTTGGCCTCCAATGCCGCGTCGATGGTGGCGGCGTTGATGCCGATGTTGTGGAAGATGATGAGCAAATCGCCCTTCTGCAAATCGTAATAACGCATAACGGCACGGCCGAAGTTTTCGGCGCGCTCCATCTCCAGATATTTCAGGGACTGGTTGAATACCGACAGCGCGGTTTCCATCACCGGGTTGATGTTGCAAAGTCCGCCGGAACGGAAGAACATTTCGCCTACCGGCAGGGTGGTGTGTCCGCCGCCGCCGTAAACGGAAATCAGCCGGTCGTCGCGAATGGCCTCGAACATCAACCGGGCGGCCGCACGAATCTGGTCGGCCTGCTCGTTTTCGACACGATTGAGATTTTCAATGATAGCGGGAAGATAACCGTAAGTCTTGTCTTGCATGTGAAAGGCTCCTTTCAGATGTAAAGATTTGATTATGCGCGCATTATACGTGGGCCAGGAAACGGTCAATATCGCTTGTTTCGGGTGCGGCGCTGCCGTAACAAAGCGCACCGGTGATGACAACGGTCGGCAGGGTGGATTCGGGCCGGTGCCAGGTGGTCTGGACCATGCCGAAGCTCTTTTTCTGCTTGCAGATACGCACCATGCTTTCGGCGCCGGCTATGTTGAGAAACGGCGAATAGACCGTCTCAAAGCCGCGGCTTTCAAAGAAATCCACATCCGCCCAGTGGGTACCGACGTCGTTATGTGTCCAAATGTTGATCAGGATGTTTTTGGGCAGAATATCCGCCATTCGGCTGTCAGCCTTCCAATAGAGCGCGTCCATAGAGGAATAGATCATATCGCCCCACATCACCATCCGAACACCTTTTTGCGAAAGATAGCTGTTCAGGCGGCAGAGGTGATTTACAAACAGTACATCCGCCGGATGGGTCCGATCCTCTTCGGTTGAGCCAAAGCCGAAACACTTGTCGCAGGAGGCGTGCAGCATCGGCGGGTTGCGGAAGGTCTTGATAAGGTCGTCCATCAGGTCGCGCAGATAAGCCTGCGTATCCGGATTTTCGGTGGCAAAGCACCAGCCGCCCGGAATCCACATATCGGCAAGATCCGGCCGCTGATCCAGGACGACGTGCTTGCGGGAGATGATTCGGCTCCACCCGGCATGACTTGTGAGGTTTTGGGCGGGCAGCGGGGTGATGTGCAGGTCATCGATGGCATAGTCGATCAGATCCTGCACCACCTTGCGGGTGTAGCGGGTGTTGGGCCAGCAGGCATACGGCCGCTTTTCGTAAGGGAACATCCCCCAAAACTCCAGAAAAGCGTAATTATAGCCGCAGAGCGATAAAATCTTGAGGCGACGGCGGATATCCTCCGGCTCGGTGGACTCCTTTTCCGTACCGTCCTCCGGATAAAAAATGCAAAGATGCGCTGCGCGAAAATCAACATCCGGTGCATCCTGCAACGTGCAGCAGGGAAGCTTGAGATCGTTTTCCAAAAGCTGTGCCGCGATCCATTTCAGACCCTGCGAAATGCCGGTCTCGCTATTTGCACAAAGGCAAAGGGAGCTTTCGGTTGCCTGTATTGCAAACGCCTCGTCGCCGCAGAGGGTAACGGCGGGGAAGCTTGAAACTTCGCCGACCGTCAGGCAAAATCCGTGTTCGTCCGGCTGAAGCTGAAAGCCATTCAGGCCGCACAGCTCGATCAGGTAGTCCATTTTTTTCTGTGGCGCAAAATGCAGCACGGCATTTTGACCGGCCGGAACAAAGAAACCGGTGTCGGCATGGTATTTTTTCGGGGTTCGGATCATCAAAAATTCCTCCTTAATAGAGTTTGTGCTTTCATAATACCATATTTGAACGCCAAAACAACTGTTTTCAAAAAAAACTTGTATATCATTTGGCAGTATGATATACTATAAAAGAAAGGGGCGAAACGCTATGACCCATCAAAAAACAGTTTCCGAGCTTGCGGATCAAACCGAGCAGCAGCTGCGACAGGGTTTTTTCGGCCGGTCGGGCGATGTTTTTTTGCCGCTGCGGGACTTTGCGCGGCAAAGCAGCGTTTCCTATGTTACAGCGCAGCGGGCGGCTGTTCTTTTGCAGCAGCGCGGTCTGTTGACACTTCGGAACAATCGGCTGTACATTACCCGCGGCCCTCTTTATCGGAACAGCGTGCTGTATCGGCTGCGGCAGCAGGACGCGCCGGTCAGTCGGAGCATCGGAATGTATCTGCGCAAGATCGACAATCAGTTTTTTACCGGCATTGCCCGGCGTTTATCGGATCGACTCAATGCGCACGGCTATACGCTTGTGCTGTTAACGGGTCGCGGAGCGGATCAGGAGGCGGCGGCTCTGCGGCAGTTTTTGCAGCTGGGGGTACGGGCGGTCATCAGCTGCCCCGGTTTGTCCCCGGAGGTTGGCGCGCTGTATCGGGACTATATTTTGCCGCTTGTTTTTATTGGGCGCTGTCCGGAGGGGTGCGCGCAGCAGACGGTGGTTTTGGTGGATAATTATGACGCGGGCCATCAAGTAGCGCTGCATCTTTTGGCGGGGGACTGCCGCAGCTTTGCCTATATCGGTCCTTCCCAGCTGCGGCGGGAGGAGGACCTTCGTCGAGCCGGGTTTGTTGAGGGGTTGCAGGAAAACGGCGTTTTGCTTCCGGCAGAGCAGCAATTTACGGCCGGTGGGGAAGAGGGAATGCATTTAGGTATGCAGCTCCGGCAGTTTTTGAGCCGGTGTGAAAAGCCGCTGGGGCTTTTTTGTTATCATGATCTGCTGGCAGTCCAGATTTTGAGCTATTGTCATCGGGCGGGACTGTCGGTTCCGCAGCAGGTACGACTGGTAGGCTTCGATGATTTGGAGGTGTGTCAGGCGGTTACGCCGGCGCTGTCCAGTGTGTATTATCGGTTTGACCGAATCGCCGAAGCAGCGGCAGACCGGGCGCTTTCTTTGATTCAAGACCCGGAAACGGCACGCGAGCGCGTTTTGATTGGGCAGTCGCTGATTGTTCGCCGCAGCAGCAGTCCGCAGGCGGAAGAGTAACCGGACGGCGTTTTCCGGCCGACTCGCAAAACGCTCGGGCGGCGGTGCCGTGCTGCGGGGGCGAGACGGCGGGAAGACGCTCGGATTCGGTGCGGGCGGAAAAAAGCTTGAAAAAAGGGTTGCAATTTGTTTTTGGGGGTGCTATAATAAGAAAGCTCTCAATGCGCAGGTGTAGTTCAATGGCAGAACGTCAGCTTCCCAAGCTGAACACGAGGGTTCGATTCCCTTCACCTGCTCCAGAAGCAAAAATCGTCGCACCAAAGCGATATTAAGGATTAAATCAATCAGAAATGATTGATTTTTTTTGTTTAAGAAAGGTGTTGATGATATTATGATAAAAATAATCAAACAAGAAATTAAAATAAGTCAATAATGTTTGAGT
>CAKSSH010000016.1 GCA_934488695.1 uncultured Oscillospiraceae bacterium | reverse complement strand
ATAATAGCCAGCACCAGTCCGCCGAATACAAAATTGGACATTCGAGCCAAAGCCTCGATGCCCAGCCGACAGATAAAAAACGAAACAGCCGTCATCGGCAGAACAAAAAAAATCGGCGCGGCATTGAGATAGATGGTGGAGGACATGAAAATCTCGAACTGCGTGAGACACTCCACCGATAAAAACAAACCGATCAACATCAAAACAATTGAATAAATCCCGGCCCATTTCCCCCATTTAAGATACCCGATATCCGATATATTTCGTCTCGGAAACCGCCGTAGCAAAAAAAGAGCCGGCAAAAAAACAGCAATATTCACAAGCACCGACACGGCAATTGCCAGCGCCGCAGACAGCGTTCCGACATTGTACCGCTGCGGCTTATAGGCAAACATCGAAAACATTCGAGAGGTTATCAGCATAATGAGCAGCTGATTTGAAGTGATTTTCGGCAATTTAATCATTTCGTTTTAGCCCCTCCCTATCCGGAATTTCTGACCCGTTGATATTCTGAATTTTAAGGCGTCTGCCGGATAAACGACGTATTCCGCCAAAAAGAATACTGTCTCCCAGCCATTTTTGATCCAGCGGCGACAGCGGCGCCGTTACCGGAATATGCATACTGTTCATGGAGCAAATCAGCGCGCTGACCGTCACAGCACCGAGCGCAATCCCGAATAACCCCGCATACCCTCCGATTATGATGAATGCAAAGCGTAAAATCATAATCGGCTCATACAATTGCGGCACTGAAAAAGCACAAATTGCCGTTATAGCAACTACCATAACCATCGGCGCACCGATAAGGCCGGCGTTGACAGCTGCGTCTCCTATGACCAATGCTCCGACAATCCCGATGGTGTGTCCGACCGCACTGGGCAGCCGGATCCCCGCTTCCCGCATAATTTCAAAAACCAAATAGATAAAAAGTGCCTCTACCATCAGCGAAAACGGGATAATTTCCTCGGATGCTGCAATGCTGAACAAAAGCTCATGCGGAAGCAGCTCGGGATGAAAGGTTGTGATTGCCACGTAAGCGCCCGGCAATAAAAAGGAAAGATAAAACGAAAAGTATTTCAGCAGTCGCACAAAGGTTGAAAAATACGGGCGATGTGCATAGTCGTCAAAGCTTTTAAAGTTTTCACTGAACAAAAAAGGCAAAATCAATGCAAACGGCGACCCGTCCACCAGCACGGCAACCCTACCTTCGGCAATCTTTCCGCATACGATATCCGGGCGTTCGGTAGTTCCAACCGAAGAAAACAGCGCAAACGGATGATTTTCAAGGTAAGGCCGCAGATAGCTGGAATCCAGAATTATATCCAGGTTGACCTTTTGAAGCTTTAATCGTATCTCTCGCAGCAGACTCGTGGATGTCCTGTCGTTCATATAGACAAGACAAACATCGGTTTTGCTTTGAGCGCCCAGGGTCATCAGTTCAAATTGTAAATTCGGCGACTTGATGCGTCTTCGCACCATGCTGAGATTGACCCGAATCGGCTCGACAAACGCCTCTTTCGGACCAAGCTCGTTGGTTTCATTGGTTGCGTCGTCAATACTGCGATACTTGTATCCCTGCACACCGAAGGCAAAGCCGCGGCTTTCTCCGTCAATCAGCAGCACCGCAAAGCCGGACATCAGCGCCTTGAATAGTGCATCAAAGTCAAAAAACTCTTTTTGTTCGGGAGATAGGATGCTTTTGTGCATAATAAAATCAACAAGCTTTTCTTTGCACATTCCCGGCTGACGCGCAAGTCGGCTGAGCGGCCCAATTACCGAAATAGCCAGGGTTTCGGCGTTTACAAGACCCTCACAGGTCAAAAGCGCAATCTTGGTTTTTCCGAAAGCCATTTCTCGTGTGTTTAAATCCATGGATTCCGGAAATTTTTGGCGCAAAAGAAGCATATTGTCGTCGACTGTGCTGCGCAGCGGGTCTTTCTCATCCTGCGGCGGCTGACGCCCCTCTCCTTTGAGTGCATAATCAATTTTTCTTTTCAGATTTTCAAACATACGGCCACTCCCATAGATTGATATTATTATCCTTGCCGAATTCTGTGAACAAATGCATACATATTTCGGAAAAACAGACGAACAATACTTCAAAACCGTCATAGGAGCGAATTTCATGGCCATTGCGTTTATCCGTACTCTGATTTTATATCTTGTAATCATTTTTGCTATGCGTATTATGGGGCGCAGACAGGTTGGCGAGCTGCAACCGTCGGAGCTTGCTATCACCATGCTGATATCCAACCTGGCTGCACTTCCGATGGAAGATCGTGCATTACCGTTGATTACCGGGCTTATACCGATTCTGGCTCTGGTCTGCTTTGAAATCTTTACATCGTATATAATAAAGTCCTCTTCTTTTTTACGTCGACAAATCTGCGGCTCTCCGCTTGTTATTATAAAAGACGGACAAATCGATCAAAAAGTACTCAAAAAGCTGCGATTTTCGGTAGAAGACCTGATTGAAGCGCTGCGGCGTAAAGACGTTTTCGACTTTTCGCAGGTGGACTGCGCTGTAGCCGAAACAACCGGCGAATTAAGCGTTTTTAAAAAATATCCGTACCAAGAGGTTCAAAATCAAGACCTTTTTTCGCAAAAAGAGGATGCCG
Source organism: uncultured Oscillospiraceae bacterium (assembly GCA_934488695.1). Classification (GTDB taxonomy): domain Bacteria; phylum Bacillota; class Clostridia; order Oscillospirales; family Ruminococcaceae; genus SIG578. The sequence goes on along the minus strand of CAKSSH010000016.1, from coordinate 28,073 downwards.
GCGCACCGTATATTGTCGTTGCAGAAGGAAAAATCAGTCAAAGCGGGCTGAGACTGTGCGAAAAAAACGAAAAATTCATTCACCAAGCGCTTATCGAAAACGCCTGTCATCTGAATGATGTTTTGGTTATGCTGTGCGACCGAAGCGGAAAATACACCCTCGTTAAAAAGGAGTCATAAAAATGAAACGTTTTTTTACCGCTCTGTTCTTGCTTTTTTTAATCATCGGCGTATGCACTGCAGGGCTCATGGTTACCCGAAAACAAAAAAACGAGTACAGCGATCTGCTGTACTCGGCATATCGGGACGCTATGATCTCAGACTTTGACACCGCCTTTCAAAAGGTGCGGAAATTCTGCAAGGATTTTAAAAGAAACGAGCCGCTTTTGGCAATGCTGCTGCATCGCAAGGATTTAGACGAAATCGCTTTTACCGCAAAAATGATGAAGGAATATGCAAACTGCCGGCAATTGCCGGAATTTTGTGCCGAATTAAAAAAAGAACTGGCACTTCTGGATCACCTATGGGAAACAGAAGTGCCGGTCCCTGCAAATGTTTTTTAAAATCAGACAAGCTCTCGGCGCGGCTCAATATACGCTGTCGGTGCAGCAGAAGGCAGCGGGCTGCTATGTGTTCGCATCACTTGTCAACGACTTTGCGAAGAGCTTGACACAGCAAGACCGGCATGATTTAATGACCCGGTCTGCACAAAGTATTCCAAAAGACCGCGCACCATTTGCTGTGCGATTTTTTTCTGATTTTCGGGCATTGCCAACAACTCGTGCTCAACAGCGTTGGAAATAAACCCACACTCAAACGTCACCGACGGATAATACGGCTCGCGGTTCATTTGAAAGGGGTAAAAATACGGTGCTTTTGTCGGATAAGTCTTGCCGTTAATATACGGATTGCCGACACTGTGCAGCAGGTATTTCCCAAGCAGCTGCGAATAAGAATTAAAATAACAACAAACCGGTCCGGTTGCTGATGCGTCGGTGGACGAATTGTGATGAATATTAATCATCATATGCGGCTGTTTTGATTGAAAATACGGCAAACGCTGCGCGGCATAAATCATTTTTGCATTATCCACCGTTATCACCGTAGCGCCCAGCTCCTTCAAAATCGCGGCCATCTGGTCACGCACAGCGGCGTTTAGAATATGCTCCGGGAATAGATATTCCCCCGTTTCATTATCCTTCAGAACGCCGACGGCGCCCGGGTCCTTCACCGGATCATGTCCGGCGTCCAAAACAATCACGGCTCCTTTTAGGGTGTATCCGTATGCATTGTTGGCCTTTTGAACCGGAGCCGAAACATTAAGTGCCACATCCAGCGTTTGATTTTCATTTTGATACGACGGTGTTGCCCCGAAATAACCTCCGGCTGTTTTCAGATGAAGGATAATGTCGCAAACCGGAATCTCTCGACCGTCTATCGAAACGGTTTTAAGCACACACTCCACCCGCTGCACCAGCGGGTTGGGCGCACAGGTCACCTTAGATAAGTCAATTTTATCGGTGTAAAAAATGCGATAGGTCACCGACTGCACCCGATAGTCCGACGCAAGCCCCCGTCCGTCCGGACCGTAACGAATTGTGTTTTCAATTGCTTTAAAAGGAACGCTCCAACTGTTTTCAACAAGAAGATGCGCAAACCGACCGTCAAAATTGAGTGCCACAGAAGAAATCTCACTAGTTTTCCATGCAGCCTCTATTACTTCAACATCCTTAGCATACACCCGCTGTCCGGACATCAAATTATAATATCGATAGGTTGTGCCACCGGAGGTAAAAGACAGCTCATTACCGACAATATAGTCCACCGCACCTGCCGGCAACGGATAGCAATACGGCTGAGACTGGTCATTAAGTCGATCTGTCGGGAAGGTTTCGGCGTACTGCGCCTTGATTTTTACCGCACGAGCGGTCACCCCGGGAGCGACAACCGGCTCCGCGGGTTTCGGAAACACATAAATTGCCGCGCCGTTCATGCTTTCTTGATATCCTTCCCAACTGGCCGTCACCCGAACGGTGCCGAGATTTTGCAGGCTTTCCGATGCAGGTGGTGCCTGAAAAACACCTTCAAAATCACGATACTGGCTTTGAAGCTGCGTATCCGACGCCTGTTCGGCCGCCTGTTCTTTAAGCTGCACCGTGCTGCCGGCGATCCGCGCCGTCACCGTGCTGCCGGTATAAGCACGGACAGTAAAAGCAATCTGCGTGCCGCCGTCAACCTCTATCTTCCCGGTCGGGCTGACACTTTCAAGCAGCTTCACTTTGCGCGTCACGGTATAATGGACTGTTTTTCCTTTATGACTGATGGAAAAGGTGTTTTTTCCAACCTTTAAAGAGGCGTCAAACGCAAAATACCCCTTCTCGGTCACCGAAACCGGCTGTCCGTTAAACAGCGTCTGAAAATTGGGATCGGTTGCTCCCGAAAAAGCAATGGAGCTTTCGTAAGTGGTTACTTGATTGGTTTTTGGAAGGGTCATACTCAGCTTTCGGAAAACCATTCGATCCGCCGTCTTATCGGAAAAATACTTTAAAAGCAGCGTCGTACTGCCCTCCGGGTCTGCATTCAGGGCAGAAAGCGAATCAAAAACGCTTCCGCAGTAAGTTTTCAGCTTTTCAAGCACGTTGACCTGTAAAATCAGTTGATCCGGGCTTGAGAATTCCCCGAGACTGCTCATCAGCTTGCTGGACGCATGAATGTTATAATACGGTAGATTTACTTGACTGCACAGGTCGGTCCACCAAGCGGCAATGGTTTTAAAGTTGTTTTTAACACTGTCGGTCGGCATAAGATTTTCAACCATCACAAAATTGAATTTCTCATTTAAAACAAACGACCGAGTATCGGCAAATCCGTTAACATAGCTCTCAAAATCCGCCGTGGTTTTGCTGCCGCGCGGATCCGTTTTTTCATTTGCCCAAACGCCGGAGGCCAAAAATCCGATTTGTGACGTTTTATTCTGTCGGCGCATGGCATTGCGAATACTGCGTATATTTTCGGTTACTCTGGCACGCAAAAAGTCCTCCATACTGCCTGCCGAACCACTTTCCTTGAAAAACGCCTCCAGCTGTACGTTTTTAGACAACGTGTAATTGTCAAGCACAACAGCGTTGGGCGCGTACTGGGTCGCAAAATCGGCAGCGCGCGTTTCAAGTTGTTTGACCGTTTCCTTGGAAAAATCAGACAGCGTCGTTATTTTCCCGTCCTTTAAACAGCACATAGCCGGATACACCGTATAAGTATACAGCTTGCGCTGTGCTGCTGCCGCAAGCAAGTATGCGAGCGGATCAAAATCCTCAAAAACAGCCGGCAAAACCGCATCTTTATAAAACACGCCCTTGTCGGTTTTTAAAAACACGACAATACTGTTGAAATTAAGTTTAACCGTCGCATCCAGCGCCGCATCGATTTGACGGCGAACGGTTTGTGCATTGTCTCCGGTCCTGGTGTAAAAATCCACACCGGGCCGCAGATAAACCGCTCGCAGCGTGTCAGGCACCGAAAAAGCCGTCCCCTCATCACTTTCATAAACAATTTCATCCGTTTCGGTACGCGCAATTGATGAAGAAGCAGACTCACTTTGCGGGGTGCTTTCCGGAAAAGAAGAGTTTGACCGTTTTCCCGCAAAGCGCACAACTGCAGCAGCTACACCGGCAATCAGCGCAGCAGCCGTAAAAAAGCTGACAAGGGTGATAATTAAGGCTTTTTCGGAAACACCTGTTTTGTTTTCTCTCATGAATATGTATCCTTTTTATTGTCCGCTCAGCGCGGTTTTCAGTTTATCGATCTCACTTTTAGCCTGTGTAACAGCATTATCCGCATAGGCAGTTTTATCCCTAAATAGCTCGGTCGACCGGAAAAGATATTGATAACTATATAGAAAAACCCCGGCACACTTTTGCACTGCAAGACTGTCCCGATACTGCCGAGCCAAAATATCGCTGCTGCCCGGCGTACTGCTCTGCCAGCCGTAAGCGCCGCAGTTGACATTATTTAAATGAGACGGGCGCAAAGAGGATGGGCAAGCCCAGGTATCATATCGGCAGCCGACGCGAAAAACCGCAAGACCGGTCATCAGCCGGACCTGAGAAGCAGTCACCAGCTTTTTCCAAGAATTTAGGGTGTCGGTAAAGGCCAGCGTCTCACTTCGATAGCTGTAATAAATCTGCGGGCAGAGATAATCCACATACCCGTTGTTGGTGGCCCAAAGCTTAACATCGGCATATTGCTGATCCATATCATTTTGAATGTTCGCCTGCGGACTGATGCCGAACCAAATATTGGGGTTCGTCTGCTTAACCGCTTGATAGACGCTCTTCACAAGACTGCTGACGCTTTGACGGCGAAACTGTGCAAGGCTCTTTCCCCCGCCGTAAGCCCTATAGGACTGTTGGTCAAAGGACGCCTCCTGAGTCGGATAAAAATAGTCATCAAAATGTATTCCGTCTACCGCATAATTCTTTATAATTTCAATAACCCCGTTCAAAATAAGCTGCCGTACCTCCGGCTCCCCGGGATTATAATACCATCGGTCATTGTTTTTAACGATATATCGGCCGTTTTTTTCACCGTCGCGATACCAATTCATAAAAACACTGCCGGAAGGCACCGCAGCAAGCTGACTGTCCAAAAACGTTCTGAAAGGATTTACCCATGCGTGAAAAGACAGATTATGACGATGTGCAATTTCCAGCATTACAGCCAGTGGGTCATACCCCGGCGCCTTACCGATCCCCGCAGCCATTTGCGACCACGGAAACAAACCGGACGGATAAACTGCGTCCCCAAAAGCCCGAACCTGACAGACCAGTGTGTTTAATCCGAAATTTTTGGCGTTTTTGCAAACAGTCTCAAACCGACTGCGAAATTCAGATTCGGTTTTGCCGGTCAAAATGTCCGCATAATCAATGTAAGAAATCCAAACGGCCTTAACTGTGCTGTAATGGACCCGATTACCCGGCAAACTCGTGACTTTTTCTTCCGAAATCGTCCCGGAAAAATTGGCAGAGGAGGTTTTTCCGGAAGAAGACGCTTTGCCGGAGGTTGTCGCGATAGATGAGGTTGTGCCGGACGTTTTCGCGGCAGATGATGTTTTGCCGGATGTTTTTGCGGAAGAAAATCGGCTGCTTGCCGAAGATTTATTTTGACTTTCCGGAGCAAGCAATGCAGAAACATCAGAAAAAACGAAAGTACTTTCGGCAGGCGGCCACTCAGGGTTGCCCCCAAAAAGCTCATCCGCACGCCCTACAACAACGCTCACAGACGCGTCGGGCTGCCTTGCGCGGCAACCGAAAAAAAGCCCCGCTGTTAAAAGCAAGGGCAAAAGAAGCCCGAAAGAAATTTTAAAAAATCGTTTCACGCTGCCCGCGTCCTTTCAAAATTCGATAGCTTGTCTATATAAAGAATATTCCTATCATCAATAAAATATGTTTGTTTCATTATACCACATAAAACCGCTTTTTAAAAGCTTTTTTTGTGTTTTTTATGCATTTTTTAAAAAAGTGTTGACAAACTTAAAAAAAAGTTTTATAATAAGCAAAAATCATTTTACAGAAAGGAGTTCGAGGTCATGCGCAATCTCTTCGTCAGCTATTATTATTACTTTATATCGCGCGATGGATTGTTGTATGATATCGGATTTAACCTGTAAAAGGAACAAAAACCGAAAACAACGCCCATCGCTTACTTTGCGTACGAAAGTAACCGATGGGTGTTTTTTTATTTTATCTTTGGAGGAATGATTTATGAAACGCAACAAGCTTCTTTCACTCACCGCTGCCCTGCTCTTGAGCCTCGCTCTTTTTTGCGGCTGCGGCGGAAATGACACCGGCAGCAAGGCTGCAAAATCCGATCAGCTGAAGATCGGCGTCATGCAGTTCGGAGAATTTGACGCATTGCAAAACGCCTATCGCGGATTTGTGGACGGTCTGAAGGACGCCGGCTACAATGACGGGGACAATATTCGCATCAATTATCTGTCCGCTGCGGCAGATACCGCCAACTGTCCCACCATTGCCAACACCCTGATTAATGACGACAGCGACCTGATTTTGGCAATTGCCACTCCCAGTGTCAGTGCTGTCAAGGAAAAGACAACAACTATTCCGATCTTGTTCACCGCCGTTACCGATCCGGTGCAAAGCGGCTTTTTCAAAGATGCATCGGCACCCGGCGGCAATATCAGCGGCACCTCGGACTTAAACCCGGTCAAAGAGCAGATCGAACTGCTCCACCAGCTTTTGCCGAACGCCAAGAGGGTTGCTGTTTTCTACTGTTCAAGCGAATCCAATTCTTTGGCTCAGTACGAGCTTGCCAAAAAGCAGCTGGAAGCGCTTGGGCTGGAATGTCTGCAAAAAACCGTGTCTTCGGTTGATGAAATCAAATCCACGATCGAGTCTCTCAAGGGACAAGCAGACGCCATCTACGTTCCGACCGACAATACGCTTGCGGACAGCATGACAACGGTCATCGCCGCATCCAACGGGGTTAAAATTCCTGTAATTGCCGGCGAACAGGGCATGGTGAAAAACGGCGCTCTCGCCACCTTTGGCATCGATTACTACGAGCTTGGAAAACAAACTGCCGAAATGGCCGTAACGATTTTGAAATCAGACGATCCGTTGAAGACTATTGGCGGTCTGCCGGTAGGTTTCCAAACACGTGAATGTCGCTATGCGGTAAATACTGACACTGCCAAGACACTCGGTATCACCCTTCCCGAATCGATTCTTTCCGTTGCCGACCAATACCCTGCAAAATAAAGGAGCGTACCTGATATGATAACCCTTGCCACGTTACAAAGCGGTCTGACTCAAGGTCTGCTTTGGGCCATTCTGACCCTCGGGGTCTACATTTCCTTCCGAATTTTGGATTTTGCCGACCTGACGGTCGAGGGCAGTTTTCCGCTGGGCGCCGCGGTTTGCGTTGTTCTCATCAACCGCGGTGTGAATCCTTTTCTTGCCACAATTGCCGCGATGGCTGCAGGCACGTTGGCAGGGCTGTGTACCGGGTTTTTGCACACCTTCTTTAAAATTCCGGGGATTTTGTCCGGTATCCTTACCATGATTTCCCTTTATTCGGTCAACATCCGTATCATGCATGACAAGGCTACGGTCGCCATTGCCGGAGACTCCTTGAAAACGTTTGCCGTTAAACTATTTCCGGCCGGAACCGACTCCAACCTTGTTTCCGGGGTTGTCGGTTTGATTGTCTGCACCGCGATGATCGGCTTATTATACTATTTCTTCGGCACCGAAATCGGCTGTGCCATCCGTGCCACCGGCGGCAGCGCTCCTATGGCGCGTGCCATGGGTGTTCGTACCAATGCGATGATCGTGCTTGGACTTGCAGTCTCAAACGCTCTGGTTGCCCTTTCCGGCAGCCTGATTGCACAATTTGATTACGGCTCGGCACTTGTCAACATGGGACAGGGCACGATTGTAATCGGCCTTGCCTCGGTCATCATCGGAGAGGTGCTCTTCTTGCACCGTGACCGCAACTTCGCTTTCAAGATGACTGCCGTCAGTCTCGGTGCCGTCATCTACCGCACCGTCATCGCTTGTGCGCTGACGCTGCGCGGGCTCAAAGCCACCGACCTCAAAATGATCACCGCAGTTATTGTCGCAATTGCACTGGCAGTTCCGGTTCTGAAAGAAAAATGGGTTTTGCTGCGTCGCCGCATGGCAAAAAGGAGAGAAAATCATGCTTGAAATTCGGAATTTAAATAAAACATTTTTCGCAGGAACCGTCAATGAAAAGCCGGTGCTTCGGGATCTTTCGCTTCGTCTGGAAGACGGCGACTTTGTTACGGTAATCGGCAGCAACGGTGCCGGAAAATCCACCTTGCTCAACACGGTTGCAGGCACTCTGCTTCCGGATAGCGGAAGCATTCTGCTCGATGGAAACGACATTACTTTCCGCCCGGAAACTGCGCGTGCTAAGGTTATCGGCCGTGTTTTTCAGGATCCTATGATCGGAACAGCGCCGAACATGGCAATTGAAGAAAACCTTGCCATGGCGTACCGCAGGACCAAACGTCGCACCATGCGCTGTGGAATCCGCAATTCGGAACGCGCTAAATATCGGGTTCTTTTACAAAGTCTGAATCTGGGTCTCGAAAGCCGCTTGAACACCAAGGTCGGTCAGTTGTCCGGCGGTCAACGCCAAGCGCTGACTTTGCTGATGGCAACCCTCTGTCCGCCCCGGCTGCTGCTGCTGGATGAGCACACCGCCGCTTTGGACCCGAAAACGGCCGCCACCGTTCTTCAGTTGAGCAATCGCTTGATTCAGGAGCACTCGCTGACCACTCTGATGGTAACCCATAATATGCAAAATGCCCTGGAATACGGCAATCGCCTGATTATGATGCATGCCGGCCGCATTATTTTAGACGTTCGCGGTGAAGAAAAACGTGCCCTGACCGTTGAAGCGCTGATGCAAAAATTTGAAACGCTCAGCGGCAGCGAATTTTCAAATGACCGCGCACTGCTTTCCTAACAGCAAGCGTCGTTTTTGTAGATAAAGCTTTAAGAGCCCGGCAGCGTTATCCTTAAAATAAGCTGCCATGCGATTTTTAAAAAACACAAGAAAAGACCGGCCCGAATTATCAGGCCGGTCTTTTCTATTTTACTTTGCTTTTTCTTCAGCTGCTTCGGCCGGGTTTAATGTGAACTTTCCGTCCCGGAAATCACACAAAGCATTCTGACCCTCCTTGAGATTTCCTTTCAATATCTCTTCGGAAATCAGATCCTCAATTTGTGACGTGATCGCTCGACGCAGCGGACGAGCTCCATACACCGGATCAAAGCCTTTTTCGGCAATAGCGTCAATCGCCTCGTCGGTGAAATCAACGTTAATACCCAATGCTGCCGTACGCTCCCGAACGCCACGCAGCATATTTACAGCAATCTTGCGAATGTTTTCGGCCGTCAGCTTGTGGAAAACGATAATATCGTCTACCCGATTGAGAAATTCCGGTCGGAAGGTTTTTCTCAGCTCCTCCAGCGCGCTTTCTCGAATTTTCTCCTCGTCTGCCGACGATTTATTTTCGGTAAAGCCCAACGTACTGCCCTGCTCTGTAATCCGCCGGGCGCCGACATTCGAGGTCATAATGATTACCGCATTCTTAAAGTTGACCTTTCGACCGTGCGAATCGGTCAATTGACCATCATCCAGGATTTGCAGCAAAATATTGAAAATATCGGGGTGGGCTTTTTCAATTTCATCAAACAGCACCACCGAATACGGATTTCGACGAATTTTTTCAGTCAGTTGGCCGCCGTCGTCAAAGCCGACATATCCCGGCGGAGATCCAACCAGCCTTGAAACCGTATGCTTTTCCATATATTCCGACATATCCAGCCGAATCATAGCATTTTCATCTCCGAAAAGGCCTTCGGCCAGCGCTTTACAAAGCTCGGTTTTTCCGACGCCGGTCGGTCCCAAAAAGATAAAGGATCCAATCGGACGGCGCGGGTCCTTCAACCCGACGCGGCTACGTCGAATAGCGCGTGCAACCGCCGAAACCGCATCATCTTGACCGATGACCCGCTTATGCAGCGTTTCTTCGATGTGTAAAAGTCTTTCACTTTCCTCCTGACTCAGCTGAGCCACCGGGATCCCGGTCGATTGCGCCACAATCTGAGCAACGTCCTCCGGCGTCACCTCACTGTGACTCTTACCGTTTTTATCCTGCCAACTTTGTTTTTCCTTTTCTTCCTCCTCGCGCAGCCGAGTTTCCTCGTCACGCAGTCTGGCGGCACGCTCGAAATCCTGTGTGTTGACCGCCTCTGCCTTTTCCTGTGACAACTTTTTCAGCTGATCCTCAAGCTTTTTAAGGTCAGGCGGGGCTGTAAAGTTTTTGATCTTTACGCGAGAAGCGGCCTCATCAATAAGGTCGATTGCCTTATCCGGCAAAAATCGATCATTGATATACCGAGCCGAAAGCTTGACGGCGGCGCGAATGGCATCATCGGTAATCTTAATTTTATGATGTGCCTCATACTTATCCCGCAATCCAAATAAAATTTCGGTTGCTTCTTCCGGAGACGGTTCCTCCACCATAACCGGTTGAAAGCGTCGCTCCAGTGCAGCATCCTTTTCAATATGCTTACGGTACTCGTTGATGGTAGTCGCGCCGATCAGCTGAATTTCACCGCGAGAAAGAGACGGTTTGAGAATATTCGCCGCATCAACTGCCCCCTCGGCCGCACCTGCGCCGACCAGGGTATGAATTTCATCAATGAACAAGATTACATCCCCGGCCTTTTTCACCTCATCCAGCACGTTTTTGATTCGATCCTCAAAATCACCGCGATATTTGGTTCCGGCCAGCATACCGGTAAGATCCAGTGTAACAACCCGGCGGTTTTTCAAGATCTCCGGCACTTCCCCGGCGACAATTTTTTGCGCCAGTCCTTCGGCAATTGCCGTTTTGCCGACGCCGGGCTCACCGATAAGGCAAGGATTGTTTTTGGTTCGTCTTGACAAAATCTGAATAACACGCTCAATTTCTTTTTCACGACCGATAACCGGGTCAAGCTCACCGTTTTTAGCGCAGGCCGTCAGGTCACGCGAAAACTCATCCAGCGTTTTTGTGCCGCTTTTACTCTTTCCGCCGCGCCCCGCAGCGGACGCCGGCATTTCATCTGCCGGCTGCTCTTCGGCTCCGATAGCTTCAAAGCATTCCTTTTGCAGCTGCGACGGTGATGCGCCGAACATTTCAAGATATTTGACAGCATAGCAGTCCTGTTCGCTCAAAAGCGCCAAAAACAGGTGCTCGGTGCCGACATAATTGTGTCCCATGCGGCGTGCCTCCAAAACCGAGGTCTCCAAAATTCGCTTTACCCGCGGCGTAAAATCAGAGGGCGACAGCGTTGTCGGCATACCCTTTCCGATATCCGCCTCCAGCTGCTGCGCAAACTCCTGCGCGGAAAGCCCGGCATCATGCAAAAGCTGCGAGGAAGCGCTGTCCTCTTCCCGCAAAAAACCGCCCAGCAGATGCTCGCTGCCGATATAGGTGTGTCCTAATTCCTGTGCGAATTCCACCGCGCTGTTCAGCGTTTTATTCGCCTTTTGTGTAAACCCATTAAAAACAAACATTACTCCTCGCTCCTTTCACCGCACAGCCGCTGACGAACCAGCTGTGCACGCACCCGATCGCGTTGCTGCGCTCCGGGGTCTTTTCCGTTTTGATATGCAATGCTATAGGCGCCCGTTTCAAACAGCAGAGCCGTCAGCGCCGTTAAGTCCTGTTCCAAAACGCCCAACGAAACGCCAAGTCGTATCAGGGACAGCAGCCGAAGCAGCTCCTCGCCTGATAACAGTCTTGCCTGAGAAAGCAATCCCCATGCACGAAAGATTTGATCTTCGGTCTCCAGTTTATCATTTTCATACGCCTGTTGCCGCAGCTGCTGCTCCTGCCGAATCACCTGATTGACAATGCTCATCAGATTATCGATGGCAGCCTGCTCCGAAATACCCAGTGTGACCTGATTGGAAATCTGATACAACGACCCCTGCGAGGCAGAACCCTCACCCATGGAGCCGCGCACAGTCATGCCGAGTTTAGAAACGGTCCCGGAAAGATTTTCAATCATCCGTCCGGATTCCATCATCGGCAAATGCAGCATGACCGACGCACGCAGGCCGGTTCCGAGATTGGTTGGACACTGCGTAAGATATCCCAGCGTTTCATCAAAAGCAAACTTGAGTTTGCTGTCAAGCAAGCTGTCGATTTCCCCGGCCAGCTTGAGACAAACCGGAAGATCGGATCCGGTTGATAAAACCTGAATACGGATATGGTCCTCTTCGTTGACAATCACACCGACACGCTCATCTTGCGACAAAAACAATGCTCGCGCCGCACGGTGCTCCGCAAATTCGGGGCTGATAAGTCGCCGCTCGGCCATAGCCTCTGCCGCAATGTCGTCAAGCTTTTCCATGTCAATTTTTTGAAGACGAATATCCTTGCCGAAGCTTACGCCGTCCAGGGCTTTTTCTACTCGAGAAATGACCTCTCGCATTTGTTTCTCGTCCATCCGGCTTGGAAACGGCATGTCGGACAGATTCCGTGCCAAACGAATACGGGTACTCACAACAATGGCACTATCCTTAGACTGTGCCGGAATTTCATACCATTTTTTCATTTCTGTTTCCTCCCGTCCGTTTAAAGCTGCTCTCGCAGTGTGCGAATCTCATCACGCAGCTTGGCTGCCTCTTCATACTCCTGTGCCTCAACAGCCTCATGCAGCTTTTTTTCGAGCTCGTTTATCTTGTTTTTGACCGAAATCGATCCGGCCGCCGATGACGGAATCCTGCCGTTGTGTACGGTTTTTCCATGAATCCGTTGAATAAACGGCATAAGCTGACCTCGAAAGGTCTCATAACACTTGGCACAGCCGACATTTCCGGTTTTTTGAATGTTTTGAAGTGTCATCCCGCACATCGGGCAATGCTCCGAAGTGTCCGTAAGAAGATTTTCGCCCAAAAAGTCTTGGCCGAAAATAGAGCCCAAAACCGAATCAAGACCAAAGCCGAAATCCGAAAACAGCTTGTTATAGGTGTTTTCCAGGCTACCTGTCATTTCCGCTGCGCACCGTTTGCAAAGGTGCATTTCACTTTGAACCCCGTTGATATTTCGACGAATATGTGTGACCGCCTGATTTTTTTTACATTTCTCGCAAAGCATCGTTATTCCCCCTGTAAATTATGATATTTACACTGCCATCAGCAGTGCGTTTCTGAAAATATCGGCGCGAACCCGATCCCGCTGATGACTGTCAACCTGTTTCAGCGCCCGGTCCGACATTGCCGCAAGTAAAATTCCTGCTGCTTTTTGGTTTAAATACTCTTGATAACATAGGTCAATCAACATGGATCGCGCACTATAAAAATCAAGCTCATCGCCCAAAGCGTCAATCATATGCAGCACCTGACCCTTTTTATCGGAACAAACACGCGTAATTTTAATGTACCCGCCGCCGCCGCGCCTGCTTTCTACAACATACCCTTGTTCCGGCGTAAATCGTGAGGTCAGAACATAGTTGATTTGACTCGGCACACAGCCCAGCCGTAACGCAAAATCATTGCGCCGAATTTCAACAATGCCGCCCTGTTCCTCCAACATTCGCAGGATTTCTCGGGTGATTGTCTCACTGATCTTCATTTTTGCACCTCTTCTTTGACCTACTTTGTCCTTTCTCTTGTTTCATATTTTATCACAAGGTCAAAGAAAGTCAAACTCTATTTATATTTAAATTACGTCATTTTATAAAAATATCTCGTTATTTCTTTTGGTTTCTTTGATTTTCTAATTTTTTTGTATATTTTTCTAAATGAAAAAATCAGCCGAACATCACAGAAGTAACCGTTTTTCTCCTATTGACATAGTATAGGATGAAATCTAAAAAAAGGAGGAAACACTCATGTGTGGAAACAATCTGTTCGGTAACAACGGCTGTACTTGGGTCATTCTTCTCATTGTCATCCTCGCCTGCTGCTGCGGCAACGACAGCAACAGCGGTTGCGGCTGCGGCTGCAACTGACCCATTACACACAAACGGGCCCTGCGGATATCCGCAGGGCCCGTTTGTGTCTTTATTGTAGCGCTCCTTCCGTCTCAGCAGGAGGCACGGACGGCACCGTGTGCCGTTTTAAATACTCAATCCAGCGCCGATAACAGGAGGGACCGAAATGGATCCCCTCTTTCGGAGCGGCACTGTTCGGAAGGTTTCCGAAGGCGTCATAAAATGACTCGGCGACATTCAAATAATAGACGCCCTTTTCAGCAGCAAGCTTCAAAATTGCCGCGTTATAATCCCGAATTTTATCATTGGAAAACCGCGCGTCTGCGCGCTGCTTTTTATCGGTCACCGGCAGAATCGACTGCAAATAAATAGTCGCGTACGGATGCTGCGCCTTAACAGCGTCCAAAAACTCAGCATATCCGGATATTAAAGAGGATTTGCTTTGCCACGCCAAGCCGTTGATTCCCATCATAATATAAATAGCCTTCGGATGATAGCGGTTCATCGCCTGCAAAAACGTTTCTTTCCCCTGCGGCGACGGAATCACCGCTCGGGTCATCACCGTATTGGTGTTGATCCCGGTATAAGCCACCACATTAGCATTTTTCATTATGGAATACAAATCAATACCGGTCGTAATAGAGTCCCCGACAAAAAGCACATCATTGAAGTAGTTATCATCAACCGCGGGCTGCAAAACAACCGGGGCAGATTTATCTATGACATAGGTCCACTCCGGCGCGGCGGCCAACACATCATACACAAACGGTTGTTCTGCCGGCGCAGTCGACGGCGGCGCAGGCTCGACCGTTTGCACCGAGCTTTCCGTCACCGTTTTTCTTTCGGAGTCATCAAAGCTTGATGTCACTGCACTAACCTCAGACACAGTGCTTTCGGTTTCCGAAGAGCTGTTTTGCGTCTCCGAAACCGTCGGTGCGCTTTCCTCATATGTAAGCGTACTCGAAAAAGCCGCGGATGGCTTTTTTCGAGGCCAAAGAAGAAACGAAGTGACAATCAGGCCAAGTCCGAGAAGTGCCGCAACAAGGCATACCGCGGCAACCAGCAGCGTATTACTGCGCACACGGTAGACACGATATTTTCTTCTGTTTCGCATGCCTGTCGCTCCCCTTTTTCCAGCTTCTTCTATTATGGCACAAACCATTTATTTTTTCAACGGGCGGGGATTATTTTTTTCTGAAAAATTCTGACAAAAAACATAAAAATTCATTGACAACCGGACTTTTGCATGTTAAAATATAAAACAGTGATTTTTGGAAGGTTCCTTTCGGGGTGTAGCGAAGTTTGGTATCGCGCTTGGTTCGGGACCAAGAGACCGTGGGTTCAAGTCCCGCCACTCCGACCACCGTCGTCGTGAACGAGAGGATCGTTCACGACGACTATTTTTATTAAAAAGGAAGTGTTTTCATGTTCAGCGTAACAATTCCGCCGGATTATCAGCCAACGCTGTCTCTGCGCGAAACGCAGCGAGCTATTAAACTGACCAAAGATCTTTTTGAACGAAACTTGGCTGCTGCGCTGAATTTGGAGCGTGTCACTGCACCGCTGATCGTCACAAAGCAAAGCGGTATCAATGATGATTTAAACGGTATTGAGCGCAAGGTGCATTTTACCACCAAAGAGTTTTCCTGTGAGGCTGAGGTCGTTCAATCTTTGGCAAAATGGAAGCGCCTTGCATTATATCGGTACGGTTTTGCGCAGGGCGAGGGTCTGTACACCGATATGAGTGCCATTCGACGTGACGATAACGTAGACAATTTACATTCCATTTACGTTGACCAGTGGGACTGGGAGGCAGTTATCTGCCGTGAACAGCGCACGCTTGACTTTTTAAAGGAAACCGTGCAAAAAATCGTTGCAGCTTTTTTAAAAACGCATCAGGCGGTAGTTTCTCAGTACCCCAATCTTCGCCAGCGCTTTTCTCCGGAGGTCTTTTTCATCACGTCGCAGGAATTGGCCGACCGATACCCGGAGTTATCGCCCAAAGAACGCGAGCAAAGAATCACGCGTGAAAAAGGCACTGTGTTTATTATGCAAATCGGCGGGAAGCTGAAAGACGGACAGCGGCACGACGGTCGTGCGCCGGATTATGACGATTGGGATCTGAACGGCGACCTTTTAATGTGGAGCGATCCTCTTGCCCGCAGCGTTGAGCTATCCTCCATGGGAATCCGGGTGGACAGCGAATCCTTGCGTGCCCAGCTCCAAAAGGCCGGTTGCCCCGAGCGCGCCGCTTTTGACTATCATCAAAAGATTTTAAACGATACGCTGCCGCTGACAATTGGCGGCGGAATCGGACAATCTCGAATTTGTCTCATCATGCTGGACAAGGCGCACATCGGAGAGGTGCAGTCCTCTATTTGGCCGGAAGAAATGATTGAGCGGTGCGCGCAGAATAATATTGAATTGCTTTGATTTTTCGGCAAGCGTAATAATTACGCTTGCCGATTTTTTGTGCGGTCGCCCTTTTTCTGCAGCATCACAAAAACGTCCACCGTTACTTTTTCTTCTCATCGTCCGGTTGCTTCTCTATCTGCAGCGCACGATAATCCGACGGAGCAATTCCCTCTGCTTTAACAAACACACGCGAAAAATAAAGCGGGTCTCGAAATCCGGCAGCCGAGGCAGCCTCTTTCACGCTGCTTCCGGCACGCAACAGCTCTTTGGCACGCTTTATTCGCCGGCACTGCATATAGGCCTTCGGCGTGATCCCGATGCGTTTTTTGAAAAGGCGCGTGAAATACGACTCCTCCAAAAACACGCTGTCGGCAAGCGTTCGGACGCTAACGCTTCCGGTTAGGTTGTATTGGATCATGCGCATCGCCGTCTCAATTGGGTCCGGCCGTTCATGCATTATTTCATCGGTCGACAAAACAGCAAAAAAGCGATGAAGCAACGATTGGAGCTGATAATGAACATACATTGAACCATTGTACTGTAATTTAAAGATCTCCGTCATAAGCGCACACAGCTCATCAAATCGGCTCGGTCTGAAAATCGGTTTTAAGCGGGTAACGCCAATGTTGGCAAAAGCCGCCTCAGGCTCACGGCCGGTAATGCCCAGCCATCGGATGCTCCACTCGGTTTGCGCGTGATACTCGATCCTTTCCCCCGGAAACATCACCAACAAATCACCGCTCCCAAAGGGGATCGATCGGTTTTGAATATGAAGCACCGCGGTCCCTTTTTCAACCAGCACAAGCAAAAAATGGGCGCGGGTTTCGGGACCGTAAGCATGATTTTTCGTTCGAGTCCGTTTGCCGCAATAATATAGTCCCAAATCGGTTTGAGAGGCGTCTGCATATTTTTCAAACAATGTTGCATCCGTCATATTCCCCATCCTTTCTGTCTGCATAATAACACAAAAAGTCGAAAAAGTCCATGCTGTAATCAAAAAAATATATTCAATAATTTGATAAATGGCGATATACTGCTTAAAAAGAAAGCGAGGAGATACATGTGTTGCAGAAAAAGAAAACACCCGCCTCTTCCGTTCAAAGCCGGAAACCGATTTGCTTTGATATCGAAGGGCTCCCGCCGTTGGAGCAATCCGGCAAAGTGTATAAAATAACAGCAGAGAAGGTCATTCCCGTTCCGGAAACGCAGCATGGCGACCGTTTGCTGCTGCCGGTAGGCGAAGGCATGGTGATTCCGGTAGACACCCATATGGACGGAGAAATATTTTCAAGCGATTGTATTGAAAGGTTGTGCTGCTGCGGTGAAAAAACCATGCGCATGGTGCTCATTGATCGCGGCGGAAAGTTTTTGCTGATTTCCCCGGCCGACGGGATGAATTCCGGCTATAAGCTCTGCTGGAACGGCGAACGTTATCACCTTTTTATGACTTGCAGTAAAAAAATGGAAATAACCTATGCCGTTTTTGATTCACTGGCCGCAGCATGCCTGTATTATCGTCAAAGTCTCCCCTCTTTGCCGGTAACGCTTCAGAAAAAAATCGAACGCACGCCTGCGTTGGGGCAGCTTTTGGGCGGCGCCATCTTTTGGGTCTGGAATCCATGCTATGATCAGGTCATGTACGCCGATACAGACACCTATGTTTCCCCCGAAACCGGTGAGGATATGTTAAAAATAGCCGAGGACCTGCACAAAAGCGGCGTTGACCGTGCTTTGTTTGGCATATTTTTTGAAAAAGACTCTTGTCTGACGAAGCCGTTAAGCGAAAAATTCGGCTATCTTACCACGCAATATGACAACTATAACGACGTGCTCAATCCTGAGACGCTGAAAAAAATCCCAAGTAACCGCGCGCGAAATTGCGACTATACACAACGCCGCATGAAGGATTATCCGGACGGTATTCAAATTGCGCAAGATGGAAAGCCGTCTCCCGCTTGGGCAATCAAGGGCTACGACGGGGAGTATTATACAACAGACAGGTTATGCCCAAAGGTTGCGGCACAGCGAATCCGGGAAGAGGTCCCGAAAATTTTGGAGCAGTATCCGGCATACACCGGGCGATTTATCGATGTGTTCGGGACAAGCCTCGGCGAGTGTTTTTCTCCCCTGCACCCCGTATCCAAGGAGGCATGTCGAGATATTAAAATCGACGCTTTTGCCTCCCTTCGTAAAATGGGATTGGTTGTCGGCACAGAGGACGGCTTTGAAGATATCATCAACGAGCTGGATTATTCAGAGGGCCTGCACAGTCCCTCCTTTTTCAGAGACAGCAACGCCGGGCGGCTGCATACGCACACTTATAATGAAGAACAAACGGCGTTTTGTGCAAAATATATGTTAGATCCGGCACACCGCGTTCCCATGTGGCACCTTGTTTATCATGATTGTATGATGGCCTTTCCGTATTGGGGCGACTCCACCGAAATGTCCCCGGAGCAAATTCGTCAAAAAACGCTGTTTGCCTGCCTTTACGGCTGTCCGCCCCTGTATTCGTTTTCGCTCCCGGACTATCCAAAGCTGCGCAAAGCGATTCTGGATAGTTATCGGACCATCTCTGCTGTCCATCGCGCAGTCGCCCAGCTCCCCATGACCGATTATGCGGTTTTGACCGCGGATTACGCTGTACAGCGAACGGTATTCGGGAATCGGTATACCGTTACGGTTAATTTTTCACGCAATCCCTATAAGCTCGACGGTGTCTGCGTAAAACCGTTTGATCTGCTCTTTGAAAAATGCAAATAGCCGCGGCTTATTCCGATTTTTGTGTTACAATTGCCGGCACAGCCGGATTAAAATCCGTTGTGCCGGCTTCTTTTTTTGAAAACTGTCTAATCTCAAATCGAGCCATTTTGCCTTAAAAATTTTTCTTGACAATTATTCCCCTTTGGTTTATACTGTAATAGTATTCCAAAAGCACCAACAGAACTCACAGGCTTTTCAAAGGCCATGTTTTACTTGGTCTTTCAAAAGCATTGTGAGTTTTTTTATTTGTCGGTACGGAATAACAACAAGTCAGGGAGGTGTCTTATCAATGAATAACGGTACCGTTAAGTGGTTCAACGCCGAAAAGGGTTATGGATTTATCGCTGACGATAACGGCGGAGATGATGTTTTTGTACATTTTTCCGCTATCGTCGCCGACGGATACAAGACGCTCAACGAAGGTCAAAAGGTTACTTTTGACACTGAGGTCGATCCGAAGAACAGCGCAAAGCTGCGCGCTGTCAACGTAAAGCCCCTCTAATCTTAGGATTCAGAAAAGCCCGCCATGCATATGCATGGTGGGCTTTTTTGCACGGAAAATGCATATTTATGATTGAAACGACCGGCAGCCTATGGTATAATAATAAAAGAAATAGCTCATATAATAAATTTACATGGACAGAGGTGGCGTCATGCAGCTTTCCAAACTTCTTAGCTCCCTTGATTTTGAACTGCTGTGCGGTTCCTTGGATACCGAGATTCAGGATTTGTGCTATGACTCACGCAAAGCCTCTCCGGGAAAAGCTTTTGTTGCTCTCTTGGGAACGCAGGTCGACGGGCATGATTATCTCTCCGCCGCTTATGAAAACGGTGCGCGCACATTCATTGTACAGCGCCCGGAAGCGTTGATGCCCAGCGCTAATATTACTGCGATTCGCGTACCGGACAGTCGCATTGCCTTGGCGCTGATGTCGCGCGCCTTATTCGGAGACCCCGCAAAGGCCTTGACCTTGGTCGGAATTACCGGCACGAAAGGCAAATCCAGCATCACCGGAATCTTGAAAAACATTTTAGATCAAAGCGGCCGGCAATGCGGCACTATCGGCACCACCGGCGTCTGCTACGGCCGAGAAAAACAACCGACAATTAACACTACGCCGGAATCTTATGAGACCTATCGATATCTTGATCAAATGCGTCAGGCCGGCTGCAGTCATGCCGTCATGGAAGTTTCCTCTCAAGGTCTGAAAATGCACCGTGTAGAAGGAATCTGCTACGATATCGGTCTTTTTACAAATCTTTCTCCGGACCATATCGGAAAAGGCGAACATGAAAGCTTTGAGGATTATCTGTACTGTAAATCCCTGCTTTTTTCTCAATGCAAAGCCGGAATTGCCAATGCGGACGATCCGTATTTTGCCGCCATTACACGCAATGCCCGCTGCCCCATCACCACCTTTGCTATTCATAAGGAAGCTGATTATACGGCGCAGGATATTCATCTTGTTCGCAGCGGAAAACATCTCGGCGTTGAATTTACCTGTCAAACGCCGGACGGCGCCTTTTCCGTCAGCACCAACGTTCCGGGTGAGTTTACTGTGTACAACTGCCTTGCCGCCATTGCCGCGGCGCGTATGCTTGGCGTCGAGGTCGAAATCATTCGGCAGGCACTGACGGATATTTCGGTCAAGGGCCGTATGGAGCTGGTCGGCGACACCGAAGATTATTCAATTATCATTGATTACGCGCACAACGCCGTCAGCTTACAAACTATTCTGCAAACCATCCGCCAATATCAGCCGCGACGAATCGTTTGTCTGTTCGGCTGCGGTGGAAACCGGCCTAAAATGCGCAGATTTGAAATGGGTGAAATCGCCGGAAAGTATGCTGATTTTTCCATTTTGACCGCGGATAATTCCCGGTTTGAGCGCACTGAGGACATCATTGCCGATATTTTGACCGGCATACAAAAAACGCAGGGAAAATATGTCACGATTCCCGACCGTGTACAGGCCATCCATTATGCCATAGATAATGCCCTGCCGGGTGATATCATCCTGATTGCCGGCAAGGGACATGAAATGTATCAGGAAATGGACGGAATTCGGCACCCATTTAACGAAGCGCAGATCATTTGTGATTATCTGACAAAACGGAGGAAATAAAACGTGGAACGCATACGACAAGAAACGCTTTCGGAATACGAACAGTTTATTCAAAGTCACCCAAAGGGACATTTTATGCAATCCCCGCAATGGGCGGCCGTGAAAAAAAACTGGCGCAATGAAATCATCGTGGAACGGGAAAACGGCCAAATTGTTGCTTCCCTTTCCTTTTTAATTCGGCGTCTGCCCTCCACGCCGTATCACATTATGTATGCTCCTCGCGGGCCAGTATGCGACATTCACGACACTGCAATGGTTCGCAAACTGATTGAGGACACCCGGGTGCTTGCCAAGGAAAATCGCGCCTGCGTTGTACTGCTGGACCCGGATGTTCCTGCAGAAGAGACCCATTTTGTGCACCTGCTCACCGACGCCGGCTTCCATCTAAAAAACGGCAAAAATTTTGAAGGCACTCAGCCTCGCTTTGTCTTCAGATTAAATGTTCAAAATCAAACAATCGATGACTTGATGGCCAAGTTCCATAGCAAAACGCGCTATAATATACGCGTTGCCTTAAAAAACGGCGTCGAGGTCAAAATCGCTGACCGCTCCGAGGCAAAAACCTTTTACGAAATCATGCTGGAAACCGGTATGCGGGACAATTTTGTTACCCGTCCCCTGTCCTATTTTGAGGATATGCTGGATTGTTTAGGCGAGCACGCGCGCCTGTATATGGCCTATTACGAGGGTCGGCCGATTGCCGGAACGATTGCCGTGCACTACGGCAATAAGGTTTGGTATCTTTACGGTGCATCCTCCAACGCCTATCGCAATGTCATGCCAAATTATCTGCTGCAATTAGAGATGATTCGCTGGGCCGTGGACGAGCATTGCGATATTTATGATTTTCGAGGCGTTTCGGGCGATTTGTCTCCCGAAAACCCGCTTTACGGCTTATACAAATTCAAGAAAGGCTTTTCCGGCGACTTGACCGAGTTTGTCGGCGAATTTGAGCTGATCACCCGTCCCTTTATATATCACAGCATGCAGCGTGCAAGACATCTGCTGTCGCTTTGCACCCGAGCAGTCTATCGAATTAAAAATCGAGGCAAAAAGAAGCACGCATAAGCCCGCAGAAGATGCTGCGCACCGGACCGTTGACTCGAAAAATTAGCAAAAGGCCATTGCAGACGTAAAACAAAGGGGACGTTTTTATGGAAAAGGTTTATGAGATTTCCACAGCAGAAATTGCGCAGAATCTGTCGGTGCTGCGCAAAACTGTCGGTGACGCCCGTATTTATGCCGTACTGAAAGGAAACGCCTACGGAATGGGGCTTGCGCAATTTGCCGCCGTCCTATATCAAAACGAGCTTCGCCATTTTGCACTCACAGCACTAACGGATGCGCTTGCGCTACGCGCACAGCTGCCCGACGCCGATATTTTGCTGCTAACCCCCTGCACCATGCCGCAAGATGCGGCCGACGCGATTGACGCAAGCATCACCCTGTCTGTGGGAAGTTATGAAAACGCTAAAATGATTTCCGACATTGCCTCCGAGCACAAACGTGACGCGACTGTCCATATTCAAATGGACACCGGAATGGGGCGCTACGGCTTTCTGCCGCAGGCTCTTTCTGAAATTCAAGCGGCATGCGCCTGCCCGCATTTGATTGCGGAAGGAATCTATACACACCTGCACTCGGCCTTTGCACCAAAGGAAAAAAGTGCTCTTGCACAATTTTCTGTCTTTGAGCAAGTGATCGAGGCCCTTCAAAGAGAGGGGTTATCCTTCCCGGTTCGACATATCTGTAATTCAACGGCTGTTTTTCGTTTTCCTCAAATGCACCTGACAGCTGTTCGAGTCGGCTCGGCGTTGATTGGCAGAGTGCCGCCGATTTGCAGTGCCACAGGGCTTTGTAAAGTCGGAAAGCTTTACGGGCAAGTGCTTGAGGTGCGTCAACTGCCGAAAGGGCATAATGTCGGTTATGCCGGTTTATACCGCACACGCAGTGAACAAAAAATCGCCACCGTTAATGTCGGCTATGCGGATGGGATTGCCATCGGCAAGCAAAACGACACTTTTCGATTCATAGACATCCTGCGGTACGGCTTTAACGATTTTAAACTGCTTTTTCATCCCACTCCGCTTGTCTGTCTCATAAACGGTGAGCGCGCCACGTCTTTAGGACGCATCGGCATGACCAATCTTGTGTTGAATGTTGATCCGCTTTATGATATTCATCCTGGAGAGCGAGTCGAAATCCCTGTCAACCCGATTTATCTTTCGCCCTTTATTTGTCGGCGTTATGTGGATTGATGTTGTTTCAAACCGTTTCCGGCGCCGGCACGCAGCCCCGCCGCAGGCTTCTCCCACAGTTTTTACAAAAGATTGGCTTGGCACTTTTTGAAGTTAGTCCGGCAAAAGCTATCTGAATTTTCAAAGCTCGTCTCAAGACACTTTTACAACCGTTTCCGCCTCATAAAAAGGCAGCACCGTATCGGTGCTGCCTTTTTTCATCTGCCGTGAATATCTTTGATTTTTTTAGTTAAATAAATCCCTCGCACGCCAAAGCATTTCCAGAGCCTTAAAATAATACGCTCGTTTCGGTTAAAGTGCTCGTTCTTTTTGCCGGTGTCTCCCTTAAGAAGCCGAGCAAAAAGCGGATGCGCAGTGATTTCGTCAAGCTTTGCCCGCAGCGCCGCCTTATCTTTCATGTGTTCCATGTAATAATAGCAGGCACCGCGAAACTTATGATACAACCAGCAGGTCATGCCGTTTTCCTGACGAGCAACCAGGGGATATTGATGAAACATTTCCCACTGCGCCTCAATCACCTGCTTTTCCCAATCCCAATATGCTTCCCGATAATGATGAATAGCCGATTTATCGTTTGGCACATAATGATACATTAAATCCGGAATGCTGCAAATGCGCCGACAATGTTTATAGTACTTAGCTAAAAACAACGCATCCTCACCCAGCTTTACATCGGTGTCAAATCGAATTTGGTGCTCCCGAAGCAAATCCAAGCGATACATTTTATTAACGCTGAAATTGATATACTGCAACCCGTTAAAGAAGGTCGGCAGCGACAAAAAGACCCTGCGGTCAAAAACGCCGCCGGCTACCCAAAAAAACTGTTCGCAAACACCGCAAACAGCAAGGTCGGCTTCCAGCATACCCTCCATCAGCTTCTGCAAATAACATTCGTCGACAAAATCATCGCTGTCAACAAAGGCAATATATTCGCCTTGTGCATGCTCGATTCCGAAGTTTCTTGCTGCACCGACGCCGCCGCGTTTAAGATAAAACGCATGAATCCGAGCGTCCTCTTTCTCATATTCGCCTAAAAAATCCTTAAATTCCGTCTCGTTTCCGTCGCAAATAAGCAGCAGCTCAAAATCCGACATCGTTTGCCGCTGCAAGCTGTCAATGCATTTACGCAGACGAAGATACGGCACCTTATAAAACGGAACTATTACGCTGATTTTCGGTGTCATCGATTAATCCCCCTCAAAGATATTCTGCCGAAGACGTTTGTCTTGCCGCATTTTTTGCCTTGCAAGGAGACGATAACCGAAAAAGTTCATTTTCCGCAGCAAATCCAGCCGCGGGCCATGCGTTTTTTCGTAAAACTCCGGATATTTTTCCCGCAAAATGGTGTCAAATTCTATTAATTCATTTTTCTCCGAAGCAGTACATTTCAGTGCGAAGAAAAAGACATACTGCATTATGCAGGCGCTTTCCAAACGGTTTTCAAAGGCTTGCTGCGTCGCCTTGTCCATAACGTTTTCCGTATAATACTCCAACATCGTCAGCAACATTTTTTCATGGTCTCGATAATGCTTACGAACTCCGGCAAGGCTCATACTCTGCCCGTCACGTGCCAGACGATAATAATATACCGGCATCTTATAAAAAGCCACCGTCTTACAAAGATGATAACTCTTCAGCACAAATTCCACATCGGTATAAAAACAGTGCTCGGTGATAAAAATATCGCTGTTTTGCAACACCGACGTCCGTACGGTCAAGGTATGCATCGCGGGAACAAAATTTTCGCACTCACTCAGAGGAACCACTCGATCGGTCGGAAAAAACCGATAATCCCCCAGCAATTCCCCCACGATTCGGTAAATGCCGCCGCTTTGATCCTCAAACGTGACAAACGGAGAATACGCTATATCTGCGTCTGTCTTTTCAAGAAAGTCTAAAAAATCCGGCAAATTTTCTTTGGAATAATAGTCGTCCGCATCCAACTGCTTGAAATATTTTCCGGTTGCCGCACGAATGCCGGTATTGAGCGTCGATCCCCAACCGCCGTTTTCTTTGGAAATCAAACGAAAGGTTCCGGGAAACCGGTCTTGATATTCTTGTGCAATCTCCGGCGTGTTGTCCTTAGAGCCGTCATTGACAACCAAAACCTCAACTCGCTCCCGAACACCATCTGCCGTAAACGGCTCCAGCGCTTCCCGCAGGGTCGCAGCTGCGTTATAAGCAGCCACCGAAACAGACAGCACCTTTTGCTGCATCGTATAAACATCCTTTCTCTTTGGGTCCGGCTACGCCGGCCATCCGCATAAAAAGATTGTAAAAAGCAATCCGTCGCCCGGGTTTTAAAAGCAACAGGGAAAGACTATGTGTATTATATCACATCCCCACGCAAACTTCAAGTATTTTGTATTTTTTTGTAGAGGTCAGGGGCTAAGTGCTCAGAATCCTTTGTCGTCGGTTCTTCCCCCCCCTGTCCCGCACGGATAATGCTGTTATGAAACATCAAAAGACGTCACCTATTTTTGAGTGATCCTTTCCAAAACGCAAATCTTACTAAAAAGCCGGGCATGACCCCGGCGAGCCATGCCCGGCAATTTCCGATTATCAAGCTTTTTCAGGCCGCAGGCTGCTGCCCTTCGTTTTCAAAAGAAGGCAGCGGGTTTTGACGGTTGTCTCGAGTCGCACCGTCCGACCCCTTGTTGTTGCCATTGTCGGGTCTTTTGTTTGCACCGCCCGGTCTGCCGTTCATGCCGCCCGGTCTGCCGTTCATGCCACCCGGAAATCCGCCCGATTCTGTACCGTAAATCAGCTCACTCATAGTGATTTCGCGGGCACTACTACCGACTTTTAAAGTATAAGTGCTGCCGACACGCAGCTGTGGGACGCTGATCAAAACACTGTTAAACCGTTTTGTGGGATTGAACGATATCAGTTCCTGCCCCTGCGTTTCATATAGGATGACCGAAGTATCAGCCGACTGTTCACCGACAGAAATCAGCATAGATCCCTGTGTGGATTCGCTCCCAAAATTCTGAGCCATTTCCGCATAGCCTGTTGCCGCAAAAATGCCGCCGGTGATTTTAGCGGTGCCATCATAATCCACGGCGCTGTTCCCACCGTTTGTCGCACCCGACACAATTATTTTTCCGCCACTGACCACTAAATTGCCATTAGAATCCAATCCGTCACCGCCTGCGTTCACAGTAATATTCCCGCCCGAAACCGTGATGCAGGCAGCGCTGTCAGCCTTTCCAAATGTATCCTGACGTCGGCCGATTCCGCTGTTATCCCGACCGCCCGCCGCGTTTATACCGTCATCCTCAGCCGTAATCGACAGTTCTCCGCCGGAAATTGACACCGTCTGCCCTTCCAAGCCCTCGTAAGAACGCAGAACGCTTATGGTGCCGCCCAGAACACTCAGTGCGTCGTCGGCATGAAAAGCATCATCCCCGGACTGTATTTCAAAGCTTCCGCCGCAAACAGTCAGGCTTTCGTTGCTGTGAAACGCATCATCCGCACTGTCCACGCAAAACGTTCCGTTGTTAATTATCATGGCTCCTGCGGATTTGATTCCTTTTTGACTGACGGCATTTTCGGATACGGCGTTCTTATACTGTACCGCGGATTTGCTGCCGTCTCCACAATATACATCAAAGCTTCCGCCGTCAATTTGCAGCGTGTTTTTCGCACTCAGGCCGTCCGAGCCGGCAATGATATTATAGCTGCCGCCGGCTATATAGACAAAGCCTTTATCCGCCTCATTTTCAGCATCTGACGTAATTGCATCTTTTCCGGCGGAGAGCCGAAAGCTGCCGTTTTTGATTCGTACGCTGTCTTTACCGACAATTGCATGAGACTCACCGCTCACCTGATAATTTCCGCCAACAAAAAACAAGTCTTTTTTGGTAACAATTCCGTGTTTAGAAGACTCTATCCGTAAGCTTCCCTCGCCGTTAAAACTCAAATCACTTTTCGCAAAAATCGCACCGTCAATATTGTTTTCCGAGTCGTATGTAAAGGTTTTTTCATTTACAAGGATGTTTTCAGTGTCTTTCTGCAAAGTTACCCCAACAAAGTCCGCACTGCGGACATACAGCGCCGCCGAATCCGAGCAATGAATCTCAACGCCGGCAAAAATCAGCTGCACCTCCTCTTTTTTGCCGACATCTACAACAAGCCTGCCCTGACTGAGCGCACCGGACACGGAATAGATCCCGGCTTTTTGGATTGTCACAACATCTCCTTGAATAGACACGCAGTTCAAATCATCCGCACTGCTGCCTTGATCCTGAAGCTTAATATTAACGGCTTTTTTAGCAGAAACGTCAGAAAGCTCCCGTTCCGAAAACATTTCGGAGACGGACAGCGGAAGCGCCTGCGTCTGCGTCTGCGTCTGTTCTTCCGTGCTATCTGTTTGTTCAAAGCTCTTTTGTCCGCATGCCGACAAAACAAGCGCCCCCACAACAAGACCGATAAATAATCTCGTTCTCCTCATGCGACATCCTCCTTATTATAACTGTGCGGTTGCTGCGTCCCGGTCAGAAATCATTATCTCTAAGTTTCCGTTCCGGCAACGCAGTGCATCCATCAGCGCTTTTTCACAGCCCGGCTTTTGCAGCACAATATCATATGTCAGCTTATATAGACTGCCCATATTGCTGGTTCTAACCTGTACAAGCTCACAAGACCGGGTATACTCCTTAAAAATATCCTCAAAAGCGTTGCAAAAATTCAGCTGCTCCGGAATGGTGATCCGCAATGTTTTAAAATTTTTTTGTGACGAATCTCGCTGAAAAGCCCTGGAAAACAACACGCCGCAGCCGCCTAAAAGCAGTGCAAACAGTACCGCATAGGCAAGATACCCCATCCCTGCCATAATACCGACGCCCATTGCCAGAAAAACCGCGCCAATTTCCCGCGCGCTGCCCGGTGCCGAACGGAAGCGAATCAAGCTGAATGCGCCGGCAACCGCAACGCCTGCCCCAACGTTTCCGTTAACCATCATAATAACGA
>CAKSSH010000015.1 GCA_934488695.1 uncultured Oscillospiraceae bacterium | reverse complement strand
CCTTGATGGCGCCCTTGTCGTCCAGCCGCATGATGGGGCAGATGTTCAGCACCGTGGCTACCGTGGCCGCCGCGCCGCAAAGCAACAGTTTCAGCATATAATCACCTGTTTCAGATAAGATGGTGCAGCCGAAGCTGCTCTTCGATACGCTTCAGGTTTTCCGGGGTCGTTTCGCACAGCGGCAGGCGGCAGTCGCCGACCTGCAGCCCCATCCGATTCATGGCCGCCTTGACAGGGATTGGGTTGATATCGCAAAACAGCGCGCCCACAAGGTCCATAACCGAGAGCTGGAGCGCAGCGCTTTGCTTGAGCTTCCCGTCAAAGAAAAGCTGACAGATGTCATGGGTTAACTGCGGCATAATATTGGAAAGCACCGAGATAACGCCGATTCCGCCCAGAGAGAGGATGGGAACGATTTGGTCATCGTCGCCCGAGTAAATATCCAAGGCATCCTGGCATAATGCCCGGGTCCGCGCCACCGAAACAATATTGCCGTTTGCCTCTTTGGTGGCAACGATATTGGGGTGCCGGGAAAGCTCCAAATAGGTCTCGGGCAGAATGTTGCAGCCGGTTCTGCCCGGCACGTTGTAGACAATCAGCGGCAAATCGGTGGTATCGGCAATTTTGTTGTAATGCCGAACCAATCCGCGCTGGGAGGTTTTATTGTAATAGGGCGTGACACAAAGCAGACCGTCCGCCCCCGCCTGTGCGGCTTCCCGGGCAAGCAGGCAGGCCTGTGCGGTGTCGTTGCTGCCGGCGCCGGCCACAAGCGGAATACGACCGGCGGTTTTTTCAACGGCAAATCGAATACAATCCAAATGCTCTTCAATGGTCATGGTAGCCGATTCGCCGGTGGTGGCGCAGATGATGATACAGTCGGTACCGTGAGACACCTGAAAATCAATGAGTTGAGCCAGCTTGTCGTAGTCAATGGAGCCGTCCGGCTTCATGGGGGTGACAAGAGCAACGCCGGCACCGGTAAAGATGCGCTTTTTCATGCGGTTTCCCCTCTCTTAGTCAAAAAATCCTCGGTCGGCAAGCAGCTCGGCCGACAGAACGGCTCCGCCGGCAGCGCCGCGTAAGGTGTTATGTGCAAGGCAGACAAATTTGTAATCGTACTGCGTGTCCTCCCGCAGGCGGCCGATAGAAACGGCCATGCCGTTTTCAAGGTCGCGGTCAAGACGAGTCTGCGGACGGTCCGGCTCGGAGAAGTAATGAATAAACTGCCGGGGCGCCAAGGGCAAGGCCCGTTTTTGAGGCTCGCCCGAATAGGCTTTCCAACGGCGGATAATCTCCTCGGCTTCGGGCTTTTTCCGGAAGCTGACAAAAACGGCGGCCATGTGTCCGTCGGTCACCGGGACGCGCAGGCACTGAGCGGTGATTTGGGGCGCGTCGGCATTGACAATGCGCCCGTCCTCGACACGGCCCCAGATTTTCAGGGGCTCAAGCTCACTTTTTTCCTCTTCGCCGCCGATATAAGGGATGACATTGTCAACCATTTCGGGCCAGCGCTCAAAGGTCTTTCCGGCACCGGAAATTGCCTGATAGGTGCAGACCAGCATCCGGGTCGGCTCAAAGTCCAGCAGCGGCGTGATGGCGGCGGCATAGCTTTGCAGCGAGCAGTTGCACTTAACGGCGATAAAGCCGCGGCGGGTCTGCAAACGCTTGCGCTGGGCGGCAATGACGGCGGTATGGTCGGCATTGATCTCGGGGATGATCATGGGAACGTCCGGCGTCCAGCGGTTGGCAGAGTTATTGGAAACCACCGGACATTCGGCGCGAGCGTAACGCTCCTCTAAAGCGCGGGTAGCCTCTTTATCCAGACTGACGGCGCAGAAAGCAAAGTCTACCTGAGCGGCGATTTCCTCGACGCGGTCCGCATCCAGCACCGGCATTTGGGCATAAGCCTCGGGAATGGGCTCGGGCATAGCCCAGCGGCCTTCAACGGCCTGGGCGTAGGTTTTTCCGGCAGAACGGCCGGAAGCGGCCAAAACGGCAACCTCAAACCACGGATGCCGAGAGAGCAGCAGACAAAAGCGCTGACCGACCATGCCGGTCGCGCCGATGATGGCTA
Organism: uncultured Oscillospiraceae bacterium; assembly: GCA_934488695.1. GTDB lineage: Bacteria > Bacillota > Clostridia > Oscillospirales > Ruminococcaceae > SIG578. The sequence goes on along the minus strand of CAKSSH010000015.1, from coordinate 30,009 downwards.
CTTTATACTTTTTCATGGGGTTTTCCTCCTTCAGACAAAGGGCCGGGTACTTTTTACTTGCACGCAGCTTATTTTAATAGTATAATACCATTATCGGCGCATAAAGTCAATTGCTTTTCGTCGTTTAAGGCAGTCCCGGCCCTCTTTTTAGGAAGGCGCCGGGCGCTTTTAAGGAGAGACATTCATGAAAAAAAGCGATTTTTATTTTGACCTTCCGCAGGAGCTGATTGCGCAGACGCCTATAGAGCCGCGTGACCGTTCCAGGCTGCTGTGCTTAGATCGGCACAGCGGAGCGATAGCGCATCGGCACTTTTACGATTTGACAACACTGCTGCGGCCGGGCGATCTTTTGGTAATCAATGATTCCAAGGTTTTGCCGGCGCGGCTTTACGGAAAAAATCAAAAGGGCGGCGCTTTGGAGATCTTACTGCTTGAAAACCACGGTGCGGATGAATGGGAAATGCTGGTCAAGCCGGGAAAACGCGCTCGGGTCGGCGATACGCTGATCTTCGGAGACGGTCTTTTGCGGGCTGAGGTGATTCGAGTCGGGGAGGACGGAAACCGGTTTTGCAAATTTTCATACGAGGGCGGCAATATATATGAGATCCTGGATGAGCTGGGGCAGATGCCGCTTCCGCCGTATATCACCGAAAAGCTTTCGGATCAAAGCCGGTATCAGACGGTTTACGCGCAAGAGCTCGGCTCGGCGGCAGCGCCGACGGCGGGACTGCATTTTACGCGGGAGCTGCTTGAAAAATTGCAGCAGTCGGGCATTGATACGGCTCGGGTAACGCTGCATGTGGGCTTGGGGACCTTTCGTCCGGTCAAGGAAGAGGAGATCACCGATCATGTCATGCACACCGAGCACTACCATTTGCCGGCGCTGACGGCTGAAAAAATCAAGCAGACTCGGCGCCGGGGCGGGCGGGTGATTGCTGTCGGAACCACCAGCTGCCGGACGCTGGAGGCGGTTGCCACCAAGCTGGGGGAAATTGCCGAGGATGACGACACGACCTCTATTTTTATCTATCCGGGGTATCGGTTTAAGGCTATTGACGGGCTTATCACCAACTTTCATCTGCCCGAAAGCACCTTGATTATGCTGGTTTCGGCGCTGGCCGGTCGAGAGAATATTTTAAACGCATACCGGGTCGCGATCGAAGAGAAATACCGCTTTTTCAGCTTTGGGGATGCAATGCTTATCCTGTAAAGGATTGAACAAATTGTGAACACGCAAGAAATTACTGAAAATTAAGAAAAATTGACCGAACAGTAATTGAATTTCACATCCTGCGTCCCGTAATGTTCGGGGACGCCATGCTGATTCTTTAATGAAAGCCCGGCGGCTGCCGGGAACGAATCCTGCGGCTATGGAAGAGCGAGGCCTGCGGTCAAAAGGGTCCGGGACGCTTGAATTTTCAGAAGGATGGGTGTTGCGGATGCCATGAAGCGGCCGTAAACGGACCGCGGGCAACATTTTTTAAAAAGGGCGCCCGAGTGCGTCCTTTTTTAAGTTTTTCTAACAGTTTATTCATATTTTTGGGTTATAATACCTGCGGAGAAAAACAGAGGAGGAGTCTGGAGATGCTTTCACTTCAAAACATTACCAAGATTTACCGGTCCGGGGATATTACGGTTCGGGCGCTTTCGGGCGTGACGATTGAATTTCGCAAAAGCGAATTTGTGGCCGTTTTAGGCCCGTCGGGCGGCGGTAAGACGACCCTTTTAAATATTATCGGAGGTCTGGATCAGTATACCGACGGGGATTTGTCGGTCAACGGGCGGTCGACCCGGGATTTTCGGGATCGAGACTGGGACGCGTATCGAAATCATTCGGTGGGCTTTGTTTTTCAAAGCTATAATCTAATTCCGCACCAAACGGTTTTGCAAAACGTAGAGCTGGCGTTGACGCTGTCCGGGGTGTCCAAGACGCAGCGCAGACAGCGAGCACGAGCGGCGCTGGAGCAGGTGGGGCTGGGTGACCAGCTGCACAAACGGCCCAGTGAAATGTCGGGCGGGCAAATGCAGCGGGTAGCTATTGCGCGCGCCATTGTCAACGATCCGGAAATTATTTTGGCGGATGAGCCGACCGGGGCGTTGGACACCGAGACAAGCCTGCAGGTCATGGATATTTTAAAGGAGATTGCAAAGGATCGGCTGGTCATTATGGTGACCCACAATCCGGAGCTTGCCGAGCGGTATGCGACGAGAATTGTGCGGATTTTAGACGGTCGGATTATAGCCGATTCCCGTCCGCTGGACGCGCAGGAGACAGCGCGGGAGGCACAGCGGGCACAGGCGGCGGAGCAGGCGCGACGGGAGAGAGGACGCCGGGAGAAAAAGCCGTCCATGTCGGTTTGGACCTCGTTTGGGCTTTCATTAAAGAATCTGTTTACTAAAAAAGGCCGAACGGTGCTGACGGCGTTTGCCGGCAGCATCGGGATTATCGGCATTGCGCTTATTTATGCGGTGTCGCAGGGGATGACGACCTATATTGACAAGGTTCAGGAGGACACGCTGTCCTCTTATCCGCTGACGCTGGAGGCGCAGCACGTAGACATGAGCAGCCTGCTGACAACCTTTATGGGCAAGGCTGCATCAACGTCGGAGCACGAAAATGACGCGGTGTATCAAAAGGCCATGATTTACAATTTGGTCAATTCGCTTAGTACGCTGCAGGAACAGAAAAACGACTTGGCGGCCTTTAAAAAGTATCTGGAAAAGGCATGCGAGAAAAGCCGCGAGGAGGGTCTCGGTGCGGCGGTCAGCGGGGTGCAGTACAGCTACGGACTTCAGCCGCTAATATACACCACGGGTGCGGAAAACGAAATCATTCAATCGGACACGCAAGAGCTTATGCAGGAGCTGGTGCTGCGATATATGGGCATGGACCTGTCGGGGATGATGAAAATGAGCCAGTCCATGGGCGTTTCATCGGCGGGCGGCTCTGCGATGTCTCCGTCCGCGCAGCTGTGGCAGGAAATGCTGTCGGGAGAGGACGGCAGCCTTGTCAGTCCGCTTTTAAAGCAGCAATATGATGTGGTGTACGGCTCTTGGCCGGACAGCTATGACGAGGTGGTGCTGGTTGTGGACGAGCACAACGAGCTGGACGACCTGACCTTGTACGCTCTGGGCTTAAAATCGCGGGAGGACGTCGAAAAGATTATGCAGGCGGCAGCCGACAAAACCGAGCTGAGCTATGAGGGAAAAAGCTGGAGCTATGCCGAGATCTGCAATCGGGATTTTAGAACGGTGCTTGGCGCCGACTGTTTTGTATACGACGAAAAGACTGGCTGCTACACCGACCTGCGAGAAAGTGCGGCGGGGCTGAATTATCTTTATGACAATGCACTTCGGCTTCGGGTGTCGGGAATTATTCGCCCGAATCGGGACGCGGTGGCAACCATGCTCAGCGGCTCCATCGGATACACGCGGGAGTTGACCGAGTATGTGGTCAAGCGCGCGGAGCAGTCTCCGGCAGTGCAGGCGCAGCGGCAGGACAGCGGGCGGGATATTTTTACCGGACTGCCGTTTTCGGACAGCAAGGGACAGTTGACCGAGGAGAAAAAAGCAGCAGATTTTCGCAAGCATATTGCCGCGCTGCAGCCGCGGGAGAAGGCGCAGGCCTATCTTCAGATTCAAAGCATTCCCGAGCAAAGTCAGGTGGAGCAATACGTTGCGAAGACGCTGGGCAGCATGGACCGTGCTCAGATGGAAAAGATGGCGCTGCAGGGCTCTGCCGAGCAGCTGCAGATGAGTCCGGAAAAACTGGAAACCTATCTTGCCTCCATGAGTGACGAGGCTTTGAAGAAGCTGCTTTCGGAGGCGGTGGCGCAGCAGTATTCCCGACAGTATGCGGCGGCGGTGCAGCAGCGGCTTTCTTCGGCAAGCGAGCAGCAGCTTTCCGCGGCGCTGACAGCGGCGGCGGCAGGATATACCGACGCGCAGTGTGCACGCTATTATGATGAGGTGCTCACTTTTTCGGACAGCAGTCTTGAAAAAAATCTGCTGCTGTTAGGGGCTGTGGATCTGGATACGCCGACGGCCATTTCAATTTATGCGTCGACCTTTGCCGACAAGGATGTTATCAAGGACGCTATTTCGGCGTACAATGAGACGGCCGACGAGCTTTCCGAAATCCATTACACCGATTATGTGGGCTTGATGATGTCATCGGTGACGACCATTATCAATGCCATTACCTATGTACTGATTGCTTTTGTGGCGGTGTCGCTGATTGTGTCTTCTATTATGATTGGGGTCATCACCTTGATTTCGGTGCAGGAGCGCACCAAGGAAATCGGAATTTTGCGGGCAATCGGCGCCTCCAAACGAAATGTTTCCAGTATGTTTAATGCCGAAACGGTGTTGATCGGCCTTGCGGCCGGAGGGCTGGGTGTGCTGATAACCTATCTGTTATGTATTCCGATCAATTTGATTTTGCACCGGCTGACCGGTATTCGGAATTTAAGCGCAGTCTTGCCGTTGCCGGCGGCGCTGGTGTTGGTGATTGTCAGCATTGCATTGACGCTGCTGGCAGGGCTGATTCCGTCCCGCAGCGCCGCTAAGAAAGCCCCGGTAGTCGCACTGCGAACCGAGTAAGCCGGCGCAGCCGTGCGCGGATAAAGAATACGAAGGCCCGCCCCTTGCATGGGGCGGGCCTTCTTTTTATTCCGGCTGTCGAGAGACTAAAAGCGCGGTCGAGAGGCCGGCGCGGCAAACCACTTCAAAAAGCTGCATTTTGTAGATTTTTAATGGTTTTTCCTGCATTTTTTAGATAAATATATTGATTTTCTGTAAAAACGGCGTATAATAAGAGCAAATAGCGTTTTGTACCGAGAGGGGGAAAAGCATGTCACGAGAGGAGATTGCCGCTATTTTAAAGCGGCTTAGAGTTTCCAGCGGAATGACGGCCGAGCAGGTAGGGGAACGGCTTGGGAAAAGCGGAAAAACCGTCAGCGCATGGGAAAATTGTCACGGTCAGCCGGACATTGACACGTTTTTTGATTTAATGCGGCTTTACGGGATTATTGACAGTCCCGTGGACTCTGTCGGCGGGCTGTTGGAGGCATTGCGCTTTCGGTCCGAGCGGGATCGGGAGATCCTAAGCCGTTACTGGAACGCCGCACAGCCGACTCGTGCTGCGGTGGATGCCTTGCTGCAGACGGTCGAGATGCAGGGTGAAAATCGACGGGTGATCGCCGCCTTTGGCGGCGGGCTGTATGAGCACACCTTTTTTGCGACCGATCAGGAGATCAGCGACGCGATCAAGGAGGATGAGATGAGCGATGAATAGGCGGCCGTTTCTTTTTTCGGGATTCTTTGCTCCCGTCGGTTTACGGCCGTGTCGAAATTTGTCGAAGATATAAGAGGGGGTTGGCATGAAGGAGTACGAAATCAATGCCATCGATATGGTAGACAAAAGCGGCTGCACGTCGCTGCCCGTTGATGTAAGGCGGATTGCGGATTATTATAACTACAGAATCCGGACATACAGTACCAGTCAAAAACTGATTACAGCGATGTGCCTAAACGACTATATCAACACCCACAATGCGGTCAGCTTTTATCATGAGGACAGCTTTTACATACTGATTTCCGATAATCTGGATTTGGATACGGAGCGACGGGTTATCGCTCACGAAATCGGACATATTGCGTTGCGGCACCATCGCGGCTATGACACCGTTCGCTGTCAGTGCGCGCAGTATGAGCAGGAGGCCAACGCCTTTGCGCTATACCTGTTGGCGCCGCCATCCTTGCTGGTCGGGCAGAGGATCGAGTCTGCCGCAGCACTGAAGGACTTGACGCATTTGTGCATGGCGGACAGTCGGCTTGCTTATCAGAATTTGGTGGCCTATCAAAAGGTTTACGATATTTTACAGCGTCCGGCGGTCCTGCGCCGGAGAAAAAGAGACGGATTTCGATGGGGCGTAGCGCTGATTGGACTTTTGCTTGTAATCGCGACAGCAGTCGCGCTGCATTTTTTCGGGTCGCCGATGCTGCGCACGCAGGCAAAATCCGTCGGGGAGCCAAGCGCAATGGCTCGCACGGTGCAGGAGACGGTTTACTGGACCAGCAACGGGCAGGTTTATCATTTGTACGGGGATTGTCAGGCGCTGCGCAATTGCGCGGATATTCAATCCGGCATTCCCAAAGATTCTCAGAAATCCAGAGTGTGTTGTTTTTGCAAACAGCGCTCCGAGGAAGGCTAAAAAGCTCCCGCCGACGGCGGGAGCTTTTTTGCTTTTTTGCCGAAACGCTTGCGGCAAACGTGCTAACGCACAAAGCCGACGGTCAAATCATCGAGACGGACACCACCCGGAAGGAGGCCTTTTTTAAAGCGTCGACCATATCGCTCGAAACAAGGGTGAACGCTTTAAAATTCTGTTTTTGTCCGGCGCCCAAGGAGGAGACGTACACGGTGTCGGTGGTGATTCGGGTGCCGTCGTCACTCACTGCCTCAATATCCACAGAGAAAGAGCGGCTGTCCTTGGATTTGTTTTGCAGGGTGACGGTCAGCTCGGTTGTCGTAAAAAAGGTGTCTTCTTTAGCGGTAAACCTGCCAAAGGTAACGTCGAGATTGTTTTTCAGAACCTGCTCGGTGTTTTCGCCGGTCATGGTGCCGAGGCTGCTTTGCAGGTCGTCGACCGCATCATTCCACACCTTGCCGACAGCATTTGTAACGCTGACCTTCATGTAGATGGTAATGACAACGGACAAAATGCCCAAGATCAGCCCGGCAACGGCCTTACCGCGACCGGCACCCCGAGCGGCACCGATTATGCCAAACACAAGAGCGAGAACCCCGAGGATAAAAGCGCAATAATTGATGATCGGGATAAAGGACAAACAGATCCCGATAATTCCGAGAACCAGGGCGGCCGTAGAGAGGCCGCTTTTTGGATGGGCAGGAGCGACGGGTGCCGGCGCGGCAGAATCCGCCGCAGCGGGTGCCGGGGAAACGGGAACGGATGTGGAAAAATTGTCCTGTTCATGTTGATGTTCAGTCATTTTAAAACCTTCTTTCTGCATAAATATCCCATTTCGGGATATTTATATTATACCAATATGGGATAATAAAGTCAAGGGGGGATTTTATGAGATTGCGCGAATTACGGCGGCAGCGACATATTTCCCAGCTTCGATTGGCAATGGAGCTAAACACCAACCAAAACACCATTAGCCGTTATGAAACCGGAGAAAGGGAGCCCGGCATTGCCGAATTGATTCGGCTGGCGGACTATTTTGGGGTCTCCATTGATTATCTGGTCGAGCGTACAGATGACCCGAAATTCCATAAGCAGTAAAAAGGCCCGCGCGGCGGGCTTTTTTCTTTTTTAGGCAAAAAAGCTAAAAATTGGTTTTTTTGCACAGCGGCATTGCGTTTGCGGCCAAAATGTGGTATACTTCAGAAAATGTCTTAAAAAAGGAAGGGTTTTTCTATGACGACAACAAGCTGGATCATTCTTTCGGCTATTGTGCTGTACATGATCCTGATGCTGGCGATCGGCTTTGCGGTAACCGATCGCAACAAGACTTCGGGAGACTTTTATCTGGGCGGTCGCAGTCTGGGGCCGCTTGTAACTGCAATGAGCGCCGAGGCGTCGGACATGAGCGGCTGGCTTTTGATGGGGCTGCCGGCGGTTGCTATGATGCTGGGCATTTCGGAAGCGTCGTGGACGGCGATCGGTCTGGCCATCGGCACCTATTTAAACTGGCTGTTTGTGGCCAAACGGATCCGGCTTTACAGCAGTCGGATCGATGCATTCACGATCCCGGACTTTTTTGCCCGTCGGTTTGGGGACAAAAGTCGGGTTTTGACAACGATTTCCGCACTGATGATTGTTATTTTCTTCATTCCGTACACGGCGTCGGGCTTTGCGGCCTGCGGAAAGCTGTTTTCCACTCTGTTCGGCATGGATTACATGCTGGCGATGGTGCTCAGCGCTGCGGTCATTATTATTTACTGCACGTTGGGTGGCTTTTTAGCCGCTTCAACGACCGACTTTGTACAAAGCATTATCATGACGATTGCACTTTTTGTCGTAATCGGCTTCGGCGAGGGGCTTAGCGGCGGTTTTACACATATTTTCGATAATGCCCATGCGTTGCCGGGGTATCTGAATCTGTTCGGCAGCTATGACGTGGTCGGCGGCAGCTCGGGAGATTTCGGTTGTCTGAAGGTGCTGTCAACGTTGGCCTGGGGGCTGGGGTACTTCGGGATGCCGCACATTTTGCTGCGGTTTATGGCGATTGAGGACCCCAACAAGCTGAAAACGTCGCGCCGGGTGGCCAGCGTTTGGGTCTTTATTTCCATGGGCGTTGCCGTGCTTATCGGTGTAATCGGTTACACCCTCATGAAATCCGGGGTTCTGCCGGCTTATGAAAATGCCAGTGCGGCCGAGACGATTATTGTGGATATTTCCAAGGTACTGAGCCGGTATGGATTTATCCCCGCTTTTGTGGCCGGGATTATTCTGGCGGGGATTCTGGCGTCAACGATGTCGACGGCGGACAGTCAGCTGCTTGCGGCGGCGTCGGGTATTTCGCAAAATCTTTTGCAGGAGTCCTGCAAGGTTAAGATGACGGCCAAGCAGTCCATTTTGCTGGCACGCATTTCGGTCGTTGTGATTTCAATCATCGCCGTTTTCTTGGCGCGCAATCCTAACAGCTCGGTCTTTACCATTGTCTCGTTTGCCTGGGCCGGCTTTGGTGCCGCCTTCGGTCCGGTAGTGCTTTGCGCACTGTTTTGGAAGAGGACCAACAAGCAGGGCGCTATTGCCGGGATGATTGTCGGCGGTGTGATGGTGTTTGTCTGGAAATATCTGATTCGAGAAGGGATCGGCAAGGGCACGGCACTGGATATTTATGAGCTGCTGCCGGCGTTTTTATTGGGGCTCATCACGGTTGTGGTTGTCAGTCTTTTGACGCGGGCGCCGGAAAAGGAAATTACAGATACCTTTGACGCCGTAAAAGCCGAATTGAAAAAAGGATAAGACATGCGGCCGGGGAAATAACCCCGGCCGCTTTTTGCGAAAGGTCGTTTTTTTCGGAAGAAACCCGGCACCGACACCGAGGCGATTTTGGCGAATAATTCCAGACACCCGAAGCCGAAGTGCATTGTCATAAAGATAATTCAACCCCGCCGCGCATTTTCGCACGCGACGACCTAAGGTTTAACTCCCTGCGCTTGACAGCGCTCTTTTGCTGAGTACTATTTTATCTACAAAAGCCCAAAAAATCCAGTCCTTTAACAATAAAATCAAAGGAAATATAAAAATACCGGTCACAGCCGCACTTCCGGCAGCCTGCAAAACACAAAAACGCAAATACGCACGGACGGCAAATGATAACAAAAGCCTTTTAAAATCCAAGCTTTTTCATGTTTTCAATACTCTCGGCCGCGCTTTCAAAGGGATCCAGCACGCCCATGTCGTCCTCAACCACAAAATTTTCAATGCCGATCTTACGGGCAGTCTTCAAAATGCCGTCCCAGTTGAGGTTTCCTGTGCCGACCGGCGCCGACGCCCTTTTGGTTTCCTCTAATTTCCGAGAGCTTTGCGGCACGATCACATAATCCTTTAAGTGCATATATTTTGCGCGGCCTTCAAACATTTTAAGCGCTTTTGAAGGCTCCTCTCCGGCGGCAGTCAGCCAGAATACGTCGGGCTGAAACATCACATACCGAGGATCAGTTTCGGAAAGCAGAATATCAATGCCGCGCGTGTTTTGAAGCTTGACAAACTCAAAGGAATGAAAGTGATACATAAATTTCTTGCCTTCTTCAAAAAGGGCTTTTCCGCAGCGGTTCAGGTGCTCGGCCGCGCGGTGATAGCCGTCGGCAGTGGTGCGATCCTCCGGTTTAATAGAGTCCGTGCGAACCACGTCGGTTCCGAGTGCTTCTGCCGCCGCCAGAATTTCCGGAATGCGGTTTGGAATGTTATATAAACCGCAAATAGCGGAATCCGCTTTCAATCCAAAGCTTTTCAGCTGTTCGCTTAATTTCTGTGCCGTGGTAAAGGCCGGCGGCGTGATCTGTACGTTTTGATAGCCCATTTCGGCCACGCGCCGCAGGGTGTTTTCAAGGTCTTTTTCGTTTGTCATAAAGTCGCGCAGGGTATACATTTGAATACCAAATTGCATAAAAGGTCTTCCTTTCCAATATTCGTTTTCGTATCATTGAATTTTTTAAATGACGCAGTGCATTTTACAGCACCCCAAAATTACTTTGTAAAAACCAGCTCCGGATATTCCGTATAACCGGCCGGCAGCGGTTTTGGCGGCTCGATCGAGGTCGTCATGCGGTAAACCGACCGCGTTTCAATGCTTTCGCAAATACCGTTGGCTGCCTCTAAAACATGGGTGCAAAACGCACCGTTCGTGCGCGGCATTCTGCCGTTTTTCAGCGCATAGACCGCGTCCAAAACGCCAATGCCGCGGAAGTTTTTGCCATGGTAGCCAAACGGCGTATAGATCACGCTTTGCTGTCCGCTCTTGTTTGTCACGGTGACGTGATCCTCATACTCGTTGGGATCGCCGAGGTCGAGCATTCCGTCCGTGCCGCTGATGATAAAGCGGTTCATCACAGCGCTGCCCTCGGCGCTCACGGTCAAATGACCGAACACACCGTTTTTGAATTTTAAGGAACCGGTGACATTGTTCCAGGATTCCACCGTCATTTTTTCGCCGCAGGCGGGATTTTGCGGATTTTCATAAACGCGGTTGGGATTACGGATCTCGCCCAAGCCCGAAACCTCGGCGATCGGCCCCAATAAAAAGGCCATGTGCGAAAGGTAATACGCGCCCATATCAAAAATAATGCCGCCGTGACGGCAAAAGGAAAAGCGCTTTTCCGCACTCGTGCTGAACCGCTCATTGTGATAAGAACGGAACAGCGTGGCGTCCACCATGGTGAGCGTACCGATCAGGCCGCCTTCTATGATCAGCTTTGCTAACTGCGCGCTGCCGCCAAGCCAGGTGTCCGGCGCGCCGCCGAAGAACAGGCCGCGCTCGTCGGCGATCGCTTGAAGCTCCTTTGCCTGCTCTAAAGTTTCCACGATCAGCTTTTCGGTGTAAACGTGCTTGCCGTGCAAAAGGCACTGCTTTGCAACATCGTAGTGCGCCAGTGGGTAGGTCGTGTTCACCACCAGTTCAATTTCGGGATCGTTTAAGATCTCCTCGTTTGTCATGGCGGCAATGCCGAATTCCTCCGCGCGCTTTTTTGCACGTTCCGGAACGATATCCGAACAGCCCACCAGCTCTATCGCGTCAAAACTTTTGAGATTTTCAAGATAGACGCCGCTGATCATACCACTGCCGATCAGTGCAACCCTGCATTTTTGAAAGCTCATGTAAAAATCCCCCTTCAAAGAAAAATGTGTGACTTTTCTCGGCCAAAAGCGCCGCGCATAAACCGAAATTTACTTTTTTACCGATCGTCTATGATTGGCTGTCCGCATTTTGGCCTTCTGTGTTCAGTTTAGATTTACAAAGCCGAAAGTACCATAGCAAAATCGGAAAATTATGGACAAAACGGAACTATTATGTTATAGTTGTTTTGAAAATTCCCTCCGAAATTATATTTTTTCGGAAAAATTGCTTGTGCGAAAGGAGCCGGACAGTTTATGAAGCTTTTAGAAGCCCAGACGCTGTTTCACACGGATATTACCGCCTGCGACATTGAAGTGGTGGAACAGCACTGGAACGACGGCGGCCAATACCTCGGCTATGAAAAAACGCCGCGTAAAATGAGCGGTTTTATAAGAATTTGCGATGGATTGCAGGCGCATTATAAAACAGAGACCGACAGCTTTACCGCCCGCCCCGGCGACCTTATCTATACACCGGAGGGCTGTCGGTATCGGGTGCGGTTTGAATGCTTCAAAAAGCCTGTGCGCGTCAACGCCTATGTTGTGAATTTCCGACTGAAGGACAATCTTGGAAATTTTATTACTTTATCCGATACGCTTTGCAAAATGGCGAGCGACGAGCACAACCGGCTGAAAAATCAGATTGCAGAGCTGTCTTCGGCCTGTCATGAAATTCCCGAAAGCCCCTTAATGAAGAAAACGCGGTTTTACGAACTGCTTTTATCGGTGTTGTCCGGCCAACGGGAAAAAGACCGCGACTATTACCCCATCCGAAAGGGAATTGAAAAGCTGAAAGCCGAATGGAACGAAAACAAAAGCATTGCCCATTATGCGGCGCTGTGCGGTGTCAGCGAAAGCTATTTCCGACGCCTTTTCAAGCGGTGGTCGGGCGTTACGCCGGTGACCTATCGCAATCAGCTTCGGGTTTCCTATGCAAAAACGCTGCTGAAAAGCGCTCAGATGACGCTCAACGAAATCGCCGAATATACCGGTTTTGACGATCCGTTTTACTTTAGCAGAATTTTTAAGTCTATTTCCGGGGTATCGCCGGGAAAATATAAAAAAGACAACGAATATTAAATGCGGGATCTCCCCTTTTACCGCCGCCTTGATGAATAGCACAGAAAAAACCGATCGTGATCAAAAAACAAAGAAAGCTTAAGCGCGACGAATAAGCTCTGGTTTGAAAATGAGCTTTCGCCTATCATCCAGAACACCACAAGAATGGTAATGGCACATATGATATACGATAAGCGATTTCTAAGATTCTCGGTCACGCAAAGGAGATAGGGACAGCGGATATTTATGTAGATAATCGGGAAATTATCGCTGACGGGGCAGGCGAACTCAAGGAACATATGGACGATGTTGTGCCGAGAAGACCGACCGATTTTAATGAAAAAGAGAGGGTGTTTGATTACAGTGATTTTGATGTTACTGCTGCTTTTGACGGCTTAACATTATAGCTCTATTCAGGGGGCGGCACGGCAAATGCTGCCCCTTTCTATATTTACAATTCGGGTTTTTTGTGCTATTATAGCTTTACGATGTGTTATGGAATTTGAGTTCACCCCCGAATCCGCAAATTTGTGACCAAAATTCGTGTAATTCAGTATAAGGCAGATTTTAGGGGTTATCTCAGAGAATTTCTTACACGAATTTTCACTTGAAATCTGGCCTATATTGATTATATTGAGAGGGTGAAATAAGTGCCGGATAAATTTATTTTACATTCCAAATTTCAACCTACCGGAGATCAACCGGAAGCGATAGAGAAGCTTACAAAAGGCATTGAAAATGGCTTAAAAGAGCAGGTTTTGCTGGGTGTGACCGGTTCTGGTAAGACCTTTACAATGGCTAATATCATTGCAAAGGTCAACCGTCCGACGCTTGTTTTGGCGCACAACAAAACCCTTGCCGCACAACTTTGCAGTGAATTCAGAGAATTCTTCCCTGAGAATGCGGTGGAATACTTTGTATCATACTATGATTACTATCAGCCGGAGGCATATATTGCAAACACCGACACCTACATTGAAAAGGACAGCTCCATCAACGACGAGATCGAGCGACTGCGCCATTCGGCGACGGCGGCACTGTCCGAACGGCGCGATGTGATCATTGTTGCCAGTGTTTCCTGCATTTACACGCTTGGAGATCCGAAGGATTACCAAAATATGGTGCTGTCTCTGCGAGTCGGGCAGCGGCAGGACCGTGACCGACTGGTGCGGCAGCTGTGCGATCTGCAATATGAGCGTAACGACGTTGCTCCGGTGCGCAATCAGTTTCGTGTACGGGGGGACGTGCTGGAAATTTATCCGGCATACTGGCAGGACAAAGCGGTGCGGGTAGAGTTTTTTGACGATGAGATCGAGCGAATTTGCGAGGTGCAGACAGTGACCGGCGAGGTGCTGGCACAGTTGACGCATCAGGCAATTTATCCGGCCAGCCATTATATTGTTCCGCGGCAGAAGCTGCTTTCGGCTATCTCACAAATCAAAGAGGAGCTTATAGAGCGTGTTGCGTATTTCAAATCGCAGGACAAGCTCTTAGAGGCGCAGCGTATTGAGCAGCGCACCAATTATGATATTGAAATGCTGCAGGAGATTGGGTTTTGCAGTGGAATTGAAAACTATTCGCGGGTGATGTCGGACCGGTTACCCGGCCAGAGGCCGTACTGTTTATTGGACTATTTTCCAAAGGATTTTTTGCTTTTTGTGGATGAGTCTCATGTTACGCTTCCGCAGCTGCGGGCGATGTATGCCGGGGATCGGGCGCGGAAGCAGAGCTTGGTGGACTACGGTTTTCGGCTGCCGTCGGCTTTTGATAATCGGCCGTTGAAATTCGAGGAATTTGAACAGCTAATCGGTCAGGCGGTTTTTGTGTCGGCTACGCCGGGCCCGTATGAGCGGGAAAAGAGCGCCCAAACAGTGGAGCAGGTCATTCGGCCGACCGGGTTGCTGGATCCGGTGATTGAGGTCAAGCCGGTTGAGGGGCAGATGGATGACCTGGTGTCGGAGATTCATGAACGCACTGCGAAAAACGAGCGGGTACTGGTCACCACGCTGACGAAAAAAATGGCGGAGCAGTTGACCGAGTTTTTGGCGGATCTGGGCATCAGGGTTCGATATATGCACCATGATGTGGACACGATTGAGCGCATGGAGTTGATTCGGGCGCTTCGGCTCGGGGAATATGATGTGCTGGTCGGTATCAATCTTTTGCGTGAGGGGCTGGACTTGCCGGAGGTTTCATTGATTGCCATCCTGGATGCGGACAGCCAGGGCTTTTTGCGCAGTGAGACCTCGCTGATTCAAATCATCGGTCGTGCGGCGCGCAATGCCGAGGGCAAGGTTATCATGTATGCCGATGAGGTGACGCCGGCCATGCAAAACGCCATTACCGAGACGCAGCGGCGGCGGGAACTGCAGGACGCCTACAACCGTGCTCACGGCATCACGCCGCGGACTATTATCAAAGAAGTGCATGACGTGCTGGAAATCAGCAGTCGAAAAAAAGATTTGCAGGATGGGCGGCAGCTGTCACGCATTGAGCGTGAGCAGATGATTCGGGAGCTGACGGCAGAAATGCGGCGTGCGGCACAGCTTTTGGAGTTTGAGCAGGCAGCGTATTTGCGTGACCGTATTGCCAAGCTGCGCGGTCAGGACACAGAAAGGAAGAAAAAATGAACACGGCTGAAATTTTAGCGCATATTGACCACACCGCACTCAAGGCGACGGTGGATTTAAGCACCGTAAAACAGCTTTGTGCTGAGGCGCTGCAATGGCACACGGCGTCGGTGTGTATTCCGGCGTCCTATGTGCAGCGAATGCGGCAGCAGTTTTCGCAAGAGCTGCGCATTTGCACCGTTGTCGGGTTTCCGCTTGGGTATTGCACCCAGCGGGTTTTGGCGCTGGAGGCGCAGGATGCGGTCTTAAACGGCGCCGACGAGATCGATATGGTGGTGAATCTCGGCGATGTTAAAAACGGGGACTTTGACAAGGTTACCGCCGGAATCCGTGCAGTGCGTGCGGTTGTTGGCGGCAAGGTGCTCAAGGTGATTGTCGAGACCTGTTATTTGACGCAGGAGGAAAAAATCGCTCTGTGCGGTTGTGTGACGGACGGTGGAGCGGATTATATCAAGACGTCGACGGGGTTTGGCACAGCCGGCGCAAAGCTTGAGGACATTGCGCTTTTCAAGCGATATATCGGGCCGCAGGTTCGTATAAAAGCGGCCGGCGGCATTCGGACACGGCAAGCCATGGAGGACTTTTTGGCGGCCGGCTGTGACCGAATCGGCACCAGCTCCGCGGCTGTTTTGCTGCAGGAATAAGAGCTGTCCCGGGGTCTTGCAATTTAAAGGTCGCCCTATGTGGGCGTCTGGAACACAAAAAACCGAGCCCTCAAGATTTTTCTTGAGGGTTCGGTTTTTTAGTGGGGGTATGGCGCGGCGCGCAGAAACGCAATAGGGGTACAGCGCGGCGCGCAGAAATGCAATAGGGGTACAGCGCGGCGCGCAGAAATGCAATAGGGGTACAGCGCGGCGCGCAGAAATGCAATAGGGGTACAGCGCGGCGCGCAGAAATGCAATAGGGGTACGGCGGGGCGCGCAGAAATGCAATAAAAGCAGGTGCTTTTTTAGGAAAAGGGCGCAGAACCGGGGCGACATAAAGAGGAAGCAGCCTGCGCCGCTTTTTAAATGCGGCGCAGGCTGCGGTGCAAGCATCTTCCGAAAGGGGCTGAAGGGCGCGGTCACGGCAGCAGCTTGCGAAAGGCGGTAGGCAGAGAATAGTGCCCGGCAAGGTCCTCGGGGGAGGCCCAAACAAAAGCGGGTACCGGATTTTGGCAGCTGGCCTCGTAACAGAAAAGCTGCCATTCAATGTGTGTGAAAATATGTTTTTTCGGCGGTTTTTCGCAGAGACACTCGGGCGACAGGGAAAGACCGTGTCGCGCAAGCTCGGCGGCGGCCTCCGTCGGGGTAAGGCGGCCGGGGGCGCAAGGAAGCTGCCACATATTGTGCAGCACGCCGGGCTGCTCGCGGCGAGTCAGCGCAATTTTTGAGCCGCAGCGCAGCAAAAAAACGGTATAGCTTTCTTTTTTACGGGGACGCTTTATTTGCGGCGGCGGAAACTCGGTCGGGCGGCCGCAAGCGCGTGCGGCACAGAGCGCCGCCAGCGGACAGCGGTCGCAAAGAGGTTCCCCGTTTGGCAGGCAGATCGTGGCGCCCAGCTCCATCAGGCTCTGGGTAAAGTCCCCACGGTGTTTTTCCGGGTAGACCTCCTGCAAAGCCTTAGTGACCGCCGGCTTAAGCGCGGGGTCTGACAGGGCGACGTTGCTTGCACACAGACGGGAAATGACCCGCAGGACGTTTCCGTCGACAGCGGCGCGCCTTGCTTCAAAGGCGATGGAGCAAATGGCGCCGGCGGTGTAGTCTCCGATGCCGGGGAGGGCACGCACCGCGTCAAAATCCTGCGGAAAGCGGCCGTTGTTTTGCTGACAGATTTGCTGTGCGGCGCGCTGCATATTCCGAACGCGGGAATAGTAGCCCAGTCCTTCCCAAAGCTTTAAAAGCCGGTCGGGGTCTGCGGCAGCAAGCGCGGCAAGATCCGGCAGAGCCTGCAAAAAGCGGTTGTAGTACGGGATAACGGTGTCCACTCGGGTTTGCTGCAGCATGATTTCGGAAACCCAGACCCGGTACGGGTCGGTGTTTTCCCGCCAGGGTAGCACCCGGGCATTTTTTCGATACCATGCAAGCAGCGGCGCGACAATTTCGCCGAGTGGCTTGCCGCCGGTGAGGTGAAAATGCATTTCTTTCATAATATTACAAAGCGGCGACCTCGGCCTCGATCTCCTCTTCGCAGGCTTTCATGGCGTCAAGCGTGCGGGAGAGCAGCTCGTCGAGCTCCCAACCCAGCTCTTGTGCTCCGCGGATAATGACCTCGCGGGAAACGCCGGCGGCAAATTTTTTATCCTTAAACTTTTTCTTCAAGCTTTTAAGGTCCATGTCTCGGCAGCTTTTAGAGGGCCGCATCAGTGCTGCTGCACCGATAAGACCGGTCAACTCGTCCACCGCGAACAGGACTTTTTCCATCAAATGCTCCGGTGCTGTGTCACAGCAAATCCCGTAGCCGTGAGAGCAGACGGCGTGAATGAGGGACTCGTCACAGCCGGCATCCTGCAGCATCTCTCGGGCCGCAATGCAGTGCCGGTCGGGAAATTGCTCAAAGTCAATATCATGCAAAAGGCCGACGGTGGCCCAAAAGTCTGCTTCTTCCGAAAAGCCCAGCTGTACGGCAAAATAACGCATAACAGCCTCGACGGTCAGTGCGTGGAGCAAATGAAACGGCTTGCTGTTATAACGGCGCAGCAGCTTCAGCGCATCTTCTCTTGCGGGAGCTTTTGACATATTAATCATCCTTTCGCGCGGCCTTATTTTTACGCAGCGTTAAAAAATCCTCTAAAATAATGGTGGCGGCAACGGCGTCGACGGTTTTCTTGCGTTTTCGCCCTCGCACATCGTTTATACTGAGATAGGTGTGAGCCAGCACGGTGGTGCTGCGCTCGTCACAGAGGCTGACCGGGATTTGTCGGTCAAGCTTTTCAAAGAGTTCGTCGGCAAAGGCTCGACAGAGGAGGGCACGCTCTCCCTCATCGCCGTTCATATGGCGCGGCAGGCCGACAACGACCTGTTCTGCTTTCAGCCGCCGCACGGCTGCGCAGACCTGTTCCAGACGCTCCTCCGGGTCGGTGGTTTCAATCACGCCGACCGGGGAGGCTAAGATTTCGGCCCGGTCGCAAACGGCAAGGCCGGTGCGGGCATCTCCGACGTCGACCGAAACGATAATCATGGGCGGTTCCCTCTTTCTTCGTTTTTTTAGATTATACATCATTTTTTTTCGTCTTTCAAGGGGGAGCGGCCGGACATGGAATAAAAAGGAAGGGAAAATGATGAAAATGCGGACGTTTTTAAAAGAGCGGCGGGAGCTGTGCCGAATCAGCGGATGGGGAGCATATTTTTTCGGGCCGTCGCTGCTTGTTTCGGCGGGGTTGTTTTCTGTTTTAACGGCGGGTGCGGTCGAACGGCTTGTCCGGGTCCCCGAGGTGGCGGCGGCGTACAGTCAACACATTCGCCCGCTGGCACAGCAGCTGCAGGCGACGGATATGTCCACGCCGACCGGGGAGCTTTTGGGTGCATTGGGGAGGGTGGCGCAGCGGGCACTGTGGCAGCTGCCGACGCTTGTGGCCTTTTTACTGGGCGTTTTGCTGGTAGTCGGGCCGGTGTATGCAGGAACGGTTCGATGGGGCGTTTATCTCATCGAGGAGCGACAGGTGCTGCCGCTGCGTGCAGTTTTTTTCTACTTTTTATCGCCGCGGCTTTATTTCGGGTCGGTGCTTTTGAGCTTACGGCTGTTTTGGCGCAAGGCGGCGGCTGCGGTGTGCTTTCTTTTGCCGCCTGCAGTTTGCTTTTTAGCCGGATATTTGCTGGGCGGCGGGTACTACGGGCAGGGCGATTATGCCGGTGCGGTTCTGCTTTTATCCATTGTGTGGTTTACGTTGGCGGTGGTGCTGTATCTTATTTTTACACGGCGATATGCCGCGGTGCGATACCTGTATGCGCTGGGGAAAACGCGGGGCGTTTTTCGCACTTCCCGGGCGCTCTTGCGGGGAAATTGCAGTTGGTTTTTCTTGTTGCAGCTACAGTTGTTTCCCAATTTATTGTTGGGAGCTACCGTGTTTTTTCTGCCGTTTGCGCTGTCCAGGATTTTTTTCGGACAGGCGCTCGGGGTTCGGGCGCTTTTGCAGGCGCGGCAGGGATAAGAAGTCTTTAAAAAGCAAACCGGCACAGCAGCACTGTGCCGGTTTGCTTTTGGATGGGGTCAGTTGCCGCAGCAGCCCGGAGAATCGTCGGAAAGATCCAGTTTGGGCGGAAAGAACTGCTCGGTGGGAAATTTGATTTGCGAAAACAGGTCGCAGGGGCTGTCGGTTGTGTTGGTGGAGCAGTCTTTATCGGGGACGCAAAAGTCGTAGCACGGCACCAGCATTTGCACCCGCCGCTCCAGCTGGATAATCGAGAACAGGCCGAGCGTGACGTACAGATCCTTATGGGTTTCGGCAGCGTCGATGGTGTAGTCATCGCAGCGTCCGAAGCAGGATGTTTTAAAGTACTCCGCAATACAATTCGGAATTTTAATGGCGCAGGTCGGTTCACAGGCAACAACCAGCTTACTGGACAGGCAAATGGGGTCGACGGTTTGAACGCGGGCCGTCGGCATATCGTTATTTTCCATTACGGTGGTATTGCCTTCGTTTGAGAATACTCGGACATTCCCATCACTGCCGAATAAAATGGCTTTTTTATGTGCCTCGGCGACGCCGCTGACCGTGACATTGGCCGCACTTGCAGTGGTGATATCGGCGGTCACCTCAAAGTAGTATGCCATATCGACCGAGTAAAAGCCTTTGTTGAACGGCACATTTTCGACATCGATAAGTACATTCAGGACGGTGACATTTTTCACCTTAGCCGACGCGGCGGTGTCCACAACGCTGCGCTGAACAGCCTCCGGAAACAGGACCCGCAAATCGGTCAGGCAATCCTTATCACTGCAGGAGTCGTAGATTCTTCCGGCGTCAATACAGACGGCCTCTTTAAAAGCGGTGCAAAACTCACCCGCTGTGTTTTCTGCCATACGAAAAACCTCCTTTCAAAATGTAGGCTCTGCCTTTAAAGCCTCATTACAGTCTATTCAAAAGGGCAGGTATTCGTTCCGCAAAATTATGCCTTTCAAGCAAAAGGGTCCCTTTTGCAAAAAACGAAAAGAAAAATGCCGGTGTTACAGCCTTGACTGTAGCACCGGCAGGGTTGTTGCGGCGCCCCGAAAAGCTACGCCTTTTCGGGGGGTTACAAGCGCAAGAAAATGCACCTGTTCGTTTTGCAATTAAGAGCTTAAGCGCGAAGACTATTGGGTGTTATCCCAAAGCCACCATACTGAAAACAAGGGCGAACAGCGCGACGGTTTCGCAAAGACCGACAACCGTGATGTACTGTGAAAAGCCTTTTCCTGTTTCGGCCAAAGCGTCCGCACCCGCAGCGCCGGCCTTGCCCTGAAAAACGGCCGAGAAAGCCATTGCAACGCCGGAGGCGATTCCAAGACCGAGCAAAAAGGCGGGATCGGCGGAGGAGCTTTTCATCTGCTGCATTAAAAGAAAGCCGTAAATGGTTTGCGTAAGCGGCGCACCCGCAAAAACCGTAAGAATAAACGGGGCGGCCTTATTGCTCATATAGCATTTTTTCCAAGCGCCGATGGAAGCCTGTCCTGCGATACCGATACCGATGGCCGAGCCGATTGCGGCAATGCCCATTGCCAATGCTGTTCCGAATAACCCTAAATTCATAATGATTCTCCTTTTAATCAATTTGTTCTTTAAATGGTTTGAATTTATGCCCACTCCACGACATATTTAAATGTGAGGAGAACTCCAAGGTGTTAAGCCTGATTCCGTGAACGATAACAGACAGAATGTTTAAAATCATATTCAATCCGTGACCGAACACCAGCAGAACGATGGCAAGAATCATAAACACAAAATTGCCAAGCAGCGGTGTTGCCAACTCGTTAACGGTGGCGGCGATTGCGGCGCCCGCAAGGCCGACTGCCCAAAGCCGTATGTATGAAACAATATCCGAAAACACATTTACAACGCCGAGCAAAACCGAGACGATATTGGCAAGGCTTGAAAGGATGGATTTTAGGATGCTGCCTTCATAGTTTGAAAATACAAAGCTGAGGACAAAGCCTATCCCGATTAGGGCGATAGCAATCGTTCCAACGGGGATGCCTCCGATTACGATCCCAAAGCTGAATACCTCGGCGTTTACAACAAGGCTGAGCACTAAATAGTAGATTCCCAAGAGCTGTAAGATTGAGCCGATATCGCCGAGCATTTTAACGGAGCCTTTGTTTCGCACGGCGCCCATGATGTGCGCCACGGTAAGCTGTATCAGCGCCAGCGAGAAGCAGAGGATCTGCAAGTTTTGAGCGGTGGTGAGGGCGGCTGTGCCGTTTGTCCAGAACGGATACCACAGTTTATCGGCATATACGTTTGAAATGACCGGGACAGACAAGCTCTTGAGCCATTCGGGCAGCTTTTCCGGCGAGAGGCCGAACCAGGTACAGGTAAGCGTGCCCCATACAACGGTTGAAAGGCCGAAAAGACCGATGAGCAAAAAGGCGGGGGATATTTGCTCCCTTTTAATAAGCGCCTTTGCAATCGGGATGGCTGCGGCGGCACAGATGAGCAGCCCGTATCCGCCGTCGCCGAAAATGATTCCGAAGAATATGAGAATAAATGCTAAAAACCAACCCGAAATGTCATACTCAAAATAGCCGGGAACGGTCCCCAAAAAGTCGGTCAGGGGATAAATAAGACTGACAAGCTTGTTGTTTTTAAGCTTGGTGGGGACGTTGTCCTCCTCATCGGGGTCCTCCACAAGAAGTCCCCATGAATTGGTTTCGGCCGTTTGCTTCAAAAGGGCGAGATTTTCCGCTTCAATATAGCCCTTGAAATAGGAAACACAAACCGATTGTTTGCTTTCGGGAGATAGGTTTTCATCCGCCATACCCGTAGCGTAGGTCTCAAATTCAATTTCCTTTTCGATGGCCTGAACGGCTTTGTTGATGCTTTCGATATAACAGGCGCCGGATGCAATCTCCTCGTCTATTGCGGCAATGCGCCGATTCATCTCGGAGAGCTTTTGCCCCATCTCATCGGTGGAAATCCGGGGTAATGTCAAGCGGTAAGCGCTCAGGGACGAAACGGCCGCTTCGTCGTCCTCCGAACCGGAGTGCACCAGCATAAATCGAACGGTCGACTTGGTTGCGCTAAGCCGAACCAGGGTGAGCCTGTCATCAAGCGATTCATATTCGGCCTTTGGCAGCTCGTAAAAAGAGATTGCATAGCCCTTTGACGCTAAATCGTCAATGCTGTCGGGATCGATGTCGCCCCAGCTTTTCAGGCGGTCAAGCTCCGAAAGGAGGGCGTTTTTTTCTGCTTGACATTGTTTTTTCTCTTGGTCGAGAGCCGCAATTTGGGCTGCAACGGATAATGCCTTTGCGGTGTTCACGCTTTTTTGCGCGACATTTTTCTTTTTTCCTACGGTAAAAACAGAGCCTTCCAGCAAAGCGATTTGCTCTTGGAGCGTGGCGAGCCGGTCGCCCGAGCCTTCGGTTATCTCAATGTGGACAATCCCTAATTTGCGAAGCTTTTTCAGGGTTTCGTTCTTTTTGTTCTCTCGGATAATAAGAGAGACTTTTTTCATAGGTACGATCATAATGAGCAGACCTCCTTTTCGGAAGCCACAGCATTATGAAGGGCTATTTTGCGCTTTGAGATTTTGGAACGCACCACGGCATTGACCTGTTGGTCCGCCATATAAATCGATATTTTTTTGATATTTGCCTCGGTTTCCGGAATTTTAACCTTTTCAAACAGGTTGACTCTTTGAGAGGTTGCAAGCAGTTCAATCCCCAACAGTCTGACCTGTTCATCCAGCACGTCCGCCTCTAAATCGAGAGACATGGCCTTTTCCATATGATTGGCGGCAATATCCACCCAAAGGGGCGTTTCGTAAAGGTCGTAATCTTCTCTCCTGAAGTCCGCGCCTTCAAATGTGGGAATATCGACGCCGGCTATATTTCCTTTTCCTTTGCGAATATTGCTGACGGTTATGATTCCGTCGGGAAAGGCATCCATTTCACTAAAAACAGCAATCCATTCTCTAAACCCAAATTCAAGGTCTTCTCGTTGTTTTCTCACGGACTTGGCCTTGGCTTCGATTGTGTGGATTTCCGATTGGAGTTGTTGCTTTTTCAGTGTCAGCGTAGGCAAATATCTGCGGTACATTTTGAGGTTGTCTTTTTGTACCTTTAACTCGTTTTTAGTTAGTTTGATTTTTGCCAAAACAACAGCCCTCCTTAAGCCTCAGGCCAAAACTCGTCAATAAGGTCTGACTTGATGCCGGTTTCGTCTTTTTCAAAGCAGTCCGCTAAAATCTTCCATCCCAAATCAAGCGCATCTTCCAGCGAAAGATTGACGGAAAGCGACATCATTTTGCTTTCAAAAAGGTCTCCGTATTTCAGCAGTTTTTCATCCCAACGGTTCATGGAAAAGCCCATGTTTTTCTTTTCGAGCGTTTCTTTATAAGAAGAATACAGACGAATCATTGCGTCCATAAGCGCGCGGTGGTCTTTTCTTGTTTTACCGTTTACGTTTTGCTTGAGCCGGGAAAGAGAGCCGAACGGCTCTATGCGGCCGCCCTTCAGGTAATATTGTCCTTCGGTGATATACCCGGTATTGTCGGGGACGGGGTGGGTCACATCATCGCCGGGCATTGTTGTCACGGCCAAAACGGTTACCGAGCCGGAATCGGCAAAGTCAACCGCCTTTTCATAACGCGCCGCAAGCTGCGAATAAAGATCGCCGGGATAACCGCGGTTAGAGGGCACCTGCTCGCTGATAATGGCAATTTCCTTCATGGCGTCGGCAAAGTTGGTCATATCGGTAAGAAGCACCAACACATCTTTATTCTGCAACGCAAACTGCTCCGCTACCGCCAGCGCCATATCGGGAATCATCATGCATTCAACGGTAGGATCGGAAGCGGTATGAATAAACATAACGGTTTTGCTAAGAGCGCCGCCTTTGGAAAGCGCGTCTTTAAAATACAGAAAGTCGTCATATTTAAGGCCCATGCCGCCAAGAACGATCACGTCGGCTTCTGCCTGCATTGCAATACGGGCAAGAAGCTGGTTGTACGGCTCTCCGGAAATGGAGAAAATGGGCAATTTTTGAGAAACGACCAGGGTATTGAACATATCGATCATGGGAATGTTGGTTCGCATCATTCGATTTGCAAGAATACGCTTGGTGGGATTAACAGAGGGACCGCCGATGGGTTTCATGTTCTCGGTAAGAGCGGGGCCTTTGTCTCTCGGCTCTCCGGAGCCGTTAAATATACGGCCCAGGAGATCCTCACTGAACGACACGCGCATTTCTTGACCGAGAAAACGAACCTCGTCACCGGTGGAAACGCCCTGACCGCCGGCAAAAACCTGCAGAGAGACAACATCTCCCTCAATTTTATTTACCTGCGCCAGGGATTTGCCGAAACGGGTGTTGATCTGCGCCAATTCTTTATACTTAACGCCGTTTGCATGGACGGTAATGACGCTGCCGGTAATGGATTCTATTCGGTTATATACTTTATTCACGCTCATTCACCGTCCTTTATTAGTTTTTCGGCCAAGGCGGATAATTTACCGTCACCCTGACGATACAGTGCGTCAATTTCGGCCTCGGCTTTTTTGAACGCGTCGCTTTCAAACTCGGTATAGTTCCAGTCGATAAATCTCTGGCGCATACGGTTAAAGAAGCTGCGCGCATCATCCTTGTTTTCGATAGCAAAATTGCTGCCCAGGACATACACCAGTTTGTCGGTAACATAGCGCTGACGCGCCCTGCCGCAGTTTGCTTCGACCAAATCAAAAGAGTTTTGCTGCAGATAGACAGCGTCGAGCATTTCGGATTTAAGATAGGTGATATAGTCCAAAAGCGTCGTGCCTTCTTCGCCGACCACCTTCATCATGGAGCCGATCTCGTCGCCGTGATGAAGAATGTTTTTGCAAAAATTAAGCTTTCCGCTGTCAATAACGCTGTTGTATTTTGACCAAGAGATAAGCGGGTCGATGGCGGGATACTTTCTTGCGTCCGACCGTTCACGGGAGAGACCGTGGAAAGCGCCTACCACCTTTAAGGTCGCCTGTGTTACAGGCTCTTCAAAGTTGCCGCCTGCGGGGGACACGGTGCCGCCGATCGTAACAGAGCCGGTGGAGCCGTCAGGCAGGCGGACATAGCCCGCTCTTTCATAAAAGGCCGCGATATAAGATTCAAGGTATGCCGGGAAGGCCTCTTCACCGGGGATTTCCTCCAGGCGGCCGGACATTTCACGCAGCGCTTGCGCCCAGCGGGAGGTGGAATCCGCCAAAAGAAGAACATGAAGCCCCATTTGCCGGTAATATTCGGCAAGCGTCACCGAGGTGTAAACCGAGGCCTCACGGGAGGCGACGGGCATGGAGGACGTATTGCAGATAATGATGGTGCGCTCCATAAGAGAACGGCCGGTTTTGGGGTCGGTCAGCTCGGGAAATTCGCTCAGGGTTTCGACAACCTCGCCGGCACGCTCGCCGCAGGCGGCGATGATAACGATGTCCACATCCGCATATTTTGACGTGGTATGCTGCAATACGGTTTTGCCGGCGCCAAACGGACCGGGCGTACAATAAGTTCCGCCCTTTGCCACCGGAAAGAAGGAGTCGATAAGGCGCACCTTGGTTTCCATTGTCTCAACAGGGGCCAATCTCTCGCTGTAGCATTTTACGGCGCGTTTAACAGGCCACTTGAAGGACATGGAGACAGGAAATTCTCGTCCGCGCTCATCCGCGATGACCGCAATCGTTTGCTGTACGGTGTATTCACCCTTTTGTGCAACAGATTTTACCGTATAGCTGCCAAGCAGATAAAAGGGGACAAAAATTTTGTGCGTAAACGGGCCTTCTGGAACCGTTCCGAGGTATTCGCCTGCGCGAACAATGTCGCCGACTTGGGCGGTCGGGGTAAACGTCCATTTTTTCTCGGTATTTAGGCCTTCGGCATAAATACCTCTTTCTAAGAACCAGCCTGCCCGATCCGCCAAAACAGGCAGCGGGTTTTGCAGACCGTCATATATCTGGCCGAGCAAGCCGGGGCCGAGATTTGCCGAGAGCATATCCCCGGTAAATTCCACATCGTCTCCGCATTGAATGCCGTCGGTCATTTCATAAACCTGCACTTGAGCAATATTGCCCTTTATACGGATGACCTCACTTTTCAGCGCGGTATCGCCAACAAAAACGTAACATATTTCGTTCATGGAAACGTTGCCGTCAAACTTTACCGACACCAAGTTTCCGTTTATGCTTACTACCTTTCCTTTATTCTCGGTCATTCTTTTGCCTCCAACCTATCTCCGTTTAAAATGGAGTTGTAAATATTTTTGTATGCTTTTTCTCCGGCCTTTGTGTCAAACTGTCTTATGCGGAGAATCAGTTTTAACTTCAGCCCGTAATAGAAGACGTAATCCTCCGAGAAACTATCCATGGGCCTGAGTGCTTCTAAAATCTCCAGCCGGTAACGGTTTAAATATGCTTCCGCTTCCATGGGGTTGTCCATCTCCGCAGCCGTGCTTGCCGCTTTAATGTCCTCTACGGGGAAAATTCTGTTTTCCGTATCAAACGGTTTCTTCAGCCGCTCCGCTCGAACCTTGCCAAGAGCAAACCGCAGGTTTCGTTCGCTTTCGTTCCAAGCGTCAAGCAAAGCAGACCCCGAGCTTTCGGCGGTTTTCGGAGGAGACAGGGTAAGCTTTTTCATGATTTGCTGCGATTTTTCTCCCAAAAAGCGATTACACAGCTCGGCAAAGCGCTCCTCGGTAATCGGGAGCGGCGAATTTTCACTTATCCCGTCCAAAGACGGCAGCTGCGAAACCAAATAATATTCAGCCATAGTTCTTACTTCGCCTCTTTCAAAAGTTCGGTAACCCTCGGGCTAAGATAATTTGAAAGCATATCGACAACCGCTTCGGCAGAATAATCATAATAAGCGCTGCCGTTATTTACGGCAATACGGAATCCGCCGTCAAAATGATCATTAGCCTTCAGCGTGATTCCGTTCAGCATTTTTTCTTTCAGTGCCGCAAGCAGGGTTTCTTCCAACCTATTTAGGTCTTGCGTGTTCAAAATCACTGCAAGATCCTCCGCCTCGGGCTTTTTTGCCCAGCTCTCAACAACGCTGATAATCAGCGCGGAAAGCGCGTCGGACGAATAGACGGCGTTTGTGTTTTCCATAACAATAGCCTGAAGCTCTCTGGCGACGCTTTCTCTGAAAGAGATCAGCAGATTGCGGCCTGCCTGACGAATAGCGTCTTCACTTGACTTTGTCATGCGCTCGGTCTCGGCTTTGGCGCCGGCCAGGATTTTATCCGCCTCTGCTTGTGCGTCTGCAAGCAGCTTTTCGGCGTCCGCCTTTGCCGCATCGATTATGGCGCCGGCTTCCGCTTCGGCAGCGGCTACGCCCTCCTTTTTGATTTGTTCAATAAGCTCTCCGAGTTGTACTTCCATCGTCCAGTCTCCTTTATTAAATCATATTTGTTCACAAAAAAACAAAAGGGAGCCAGTGTCCTCTGCAGCCAGCTGGTTCCTCATCATTACAAAACTTATCCAATTGCCCCATAGTATAGCACACTTTTTTCATTTCGTCAAGATATTTAAAGAAAAAAGAATAAAAAGTTTCATTTTGTCGTAATACACGTCTGCGCGAAAATATTTAGCGGGCGCGGGCAGGTGGTCGGGGGACAATTTTTGTGTGGGAACGGCTGTTTTTTAGGTGTGTTTTTTACGGGGCGGAACGGTCTTTGGGCGGGTGCAGCAGCAGGGCAGCGCGACAGAGCGCATCCCGGTCGTTTTTCAGACGGCCGTCGATGACGGCATCCAGCAAGGCACGCAGAGTGGAGCCGATGGCGGGGCCTTGCAAGCCGAGGGCGACAAGGTCGCGGCCGGTGATGTTCAGGTCGGCGAGACGGCAGCAGTCACCGCGACGCAGGATCTCTTCTTTGAAGCGGGTAAGCAGGGCAAGGTCGGCAGCCGGCGGAATACCGACTGACCGGGCGGCTTGTGAAATCAGCAGGGCGTCCTGCAAAACATCCGGCCCGAAACGGCACAGCAGGCGGCGGGTATCGCAGACGGTCCGGCAGGGCGGGAGGGGCAAGGCGCCGAGGCGGGCACAGACATTGTCGCGCAGCTGCCGAGAGGTGCGCAGGGCGCCTAATATTTTGCGCGCCTGCTCTGTGTCGAGACCCGCAAGATAGAACAGAAAAGACAGCCGCAGGCAAAAATTTTGCGGCAGGCGGTCGATGCCGGCGGCGGATTTTTGAAGGATTGCCGGCGGTAAGGGCAGCGCTTTGGAAAGCGGGAGGGCAAATTCTTTTAAAACCGCGGCGGCGCCGGGGGCGCACAACAGGAGATGCAGTTCAGACAAAATGCGCTCCCGAGAGACATATTTTAACAGCGGGCAGAGCTCTTTTAAGCAGCGGGCGGTGTTTTCTTCCGGCGAAAAGCGCAGAACGGCGGCAAAGCGAATGGCTCGGAGGATACGCAAAGCGTCCTCGGAGAACCGTTCCCGAGGGTCTCCGACGCAGCGTAGAATGCCGTTTGACAGATCCTGTCGGCCGTGATACGGATCAAAAAGGCGGCCGCGACGGTCCATGGCCATGGCATTGACGGTAAAGTCCCGGCGGGACAGATCCTGTGACAGGGTTGCCGAAAAGGAAACGCTCGTCGGGCGACGATGGTCGGCGTAAGCCGATTCGCGGCGAAAGGTGGTTATTTCGACGGCAGTTTCCGGCAGCAGAACGGTGACGGTGCCGTGGGCAAGACCGGTGTCGAGCACCGGATAGCGGTTTAAAACGGCGTGGACCTGTTCCGGCCGTGCTGCGGTGGCGATATCGTAATCATGGCAGGGACGGCCGAGCAGCATATCTCGGACACAGCCGCCGACCAGGTAAGCGGGATGGCCGGCCTGTTCCAAGGCGCAAAGAACTGCTTCAACAGACGGCGGCAGCTTCATCGAAATCCCCCTTTTTACTTGTCTTTCTTTTATTTTACCTGATTTACGCTCTTTTTTCAAGAACGGTATTTTGATAAAAGGAAAACCCGCATCGGGAGGGTGAACCGATGCGGGTCCGATGTCCGGAAAGGACACCATGAAAAAGATCCTTTTTGCTTTAAGCCCTTGCGGGGGAGCCTAAAGCCTGATTATATTATAACGGGAGGTAGGGAAAAATGTGTGAAATAGGTGTAAACAATTTTTAAACTTTAAGAGGGGCGGCTCTTGCCAAAGCGGGCGGCGGCAGGTATAATAGGAAAGAAGAGGGGGAGACGGCTTTATGAAAACAAAAAAGCTTTCGGATTTGACCGGCGGTGCGTTGATTGCGGCACTTTACACGGCGCTGTGCTTTGCGTTTCCGCCGCTGAGCTTCGGGGCGGTACAGCTTCGGTTTTCCGAGGTGCTGTGTGTGCTGCCGGCGATTTATTCGCCGGCGATTGCAGGGCTGACGCTTGGCTGCTTTCTTTCCAATTTAATCGGGCTTTTGAGCGGTCTCAATCCATTGGGTTTTATTGATTGTGCGGTCGGCAGTGCGGCCACTTTTTTGGCGGCGATGGCAACAGCAGCTATCGGTCGACGTTTTCGGGGGCGGCGTCTGTATTTGTTGGTGCCTTTGCCGCCGGTCGTTTTCAATGCGCTGATGGTTGGGGCGGAAATGACCTTTTTATATTTGGGTCGGCCGAGCTGGACGGGCTTTCTGCTCAGCTGTGGGTATATTGCCGCCGGTGAGGCGGCGTGCTGCTATCTCGGCGGGCTTGTGCTGCTGCGGGGATGTCAGGAGATTTTAAAGAGAAAAAAATAAAAGGATACAAATTGGAGTTTTTGGGGATCATATCACAAAAAGCCGCCCGCTTAAGCGGGCGGCTTTTCAGTTTTCCGAATA
>CAKSSH010000014.1 GCA_934488695.1 uncultured Oscillospiraceae bacterium | reverse complement strand
AACAAGACGCATCCGAACTCCTCCTTTAATCCCGAACCATATGCAGTCCGACCGCCAAATCGACAAAAACATGGCCGGACAAATGATCAATTTCATGACAAAATGCACGCGCCAGCAAACCTTCGCCGGTTTTTTCAAAATAGTTTCCGTGTCGGTCCTGTGCCCGAATCGTAACCTTCATCGGTCGTTTAACATTACCAAACTGATTAGGGAACGACAAACACCCCTCCAGTCCGTCTTGCTCTCCCTCTGCCTTGAGAATAACCGGATTGATAAGTTCAATCAATTCATCATCGGTATCAATCACCACAACACAACGCAGAACACCAACCTGATTCGCTGCAAGCCCGACGCCGTTGGCTTGATACATGGTTTCGGCCATGTCCTCCAAAAGCGTCTGCAATTTCCGGTCAAACTGCTCAACCGGCTTGCAGGGCTTGCGCAGAAAAGCCTCCTGCGTTACAATATCGCGAGTTGCCATTTTTTTAATTCAGCCCTTTCCTATTTTACAATGCTGCGACCTCGTTGATGTCGGCAAACACCGTCACATCACGGTTTTCACGGTCCCGCTGAAAAGCACAAAGCAATTCGTGCATAAAGTCATAAAAATGTCGATCGCCGCGGCATTTGATAATCAACCGATAGCGGTACTTCCCGCCCATTTTGATCACATTCATCGGCGATGGCCCCAGCACCCGCAGCGGAAGTGCCGTGTCTCCGGCTGCCTGCCGCACAATAGCTTCTACAAAGCGCTCGGCACCTTGCTGCGCGGCCTGACGGCGCGCCGAAACAAAACCGACGACGCACAAATCGCAAAATGGCGGATACAGCATGGCGCGCCGGACGGATATTTCCTGCTCATAAAAGCCCTCATAATCCTGCTGTGCCGCCAGGGCAATCACCGGATTTTGAGGCGTTGCGGTTTGAATGACGGCGCGACCGGTTTTTTGAAACCGACCGCTGCGGCCGACCACCTGTGTAATAAGCGAAAATCCCCGCTCAAACGCGCGAAAATCGTTGGCATACAATGTTTGATCGGCATTCATGACCCCAACCAGCGTCACTCCGGGGAAATTAAGCCCCTTGGCGACCATTTGCGTTCCGACTAATATGTCATACTCGCCGCGCTCAAACGCGCCAAACTGCCGCTGATGTGCCGCACGACCGGCACTGGCATCCAAATCCATCCGAAGCACGCGGGCGTCCGGAAACAGCACAGAAAGCTCATCCTCAACGCGCTGGGTGCCCTGTCCCCGGTAAAACATTCGACTGCTGCCGCAGGATGGGCAGGTTTCGTAAAGCGGATGGCTGTAGCCGCAATAATGGCACATCAGCCGACCGTTTTGCTTATGATAGGTCAGCGCAATACTGCAATTCGGACAGCTGATAACCTGCTTGCAGTCCCCACAGCTGGCCATCGTGTGATAACCACGCCGATTGTAAAGAAGGATGGACTGTTCCCCGGACTCCAGATTTTTTTGCAGTTCACAAAGCAGTGTCGGGCTGAAGGCGCTGTCCCGCGCCGCCAAAGTGCGTGCGCTCATGTCCACGATCGTCACCTCGGGCAGCGCAACCTCACCAAAACGGTGAGAAAGCTTTAACAGACGGTACTGCCCGGATCGTGCTTTATAAAAGCTGTCCAAGGAAGGAGTGGCCGACGCCAACAACAGCAGTGCGCCGTGTTTTTTGCAGCGAAAGCGCGCCACCTGGCGAGCGTGGTATCGCGGAGAAGACTCGGATTTATAAGTGCTCTCCTGCTCCTCGTCCATAACAATTATGCCGATATCGGAAAGCGGCGCAAACACCGCAGACCGGGTCCCGACCACGACCCGCACCTCTCCGGCGCGAATACGCTTATACTGGTCATAACGTTCTCCGACCGAAAGACCGCTGTGCAGCACAGCAACGGCTGTGCCGAAATAACGGTAAAATGTTTGCACTGTTTGAGCAGTCAGGGATATTTCCGGCACCATCACAATGGCCTGTCGGCCGGCTCGGACTACATCACCGACCGCTTTTAAAAAGACCGAGGTCTTCCCGCTGCCGGTAACACCGTACAGCAAAGCCGTTTCACTTTCTTTTTCGGCAAGCATGCCGCCAAGCTGCTCGTAAGCCGTCTGCTGTTCGCCGGAAAGCACAATGGTACAAGGATCCAGCCTCTCTTCCTCCGGCACCGGCTCTATACGCAGCACCTCAGCGTCAAACAGCTCAATAATGCCTTTTTTACAAAGAGTATTCAGCACCGCAGGTGTGACCCCGGTAAAATAACAAATTTCCTGGACGCTGGCTTGACCGACATCCTGCAGCGCATCGACAACCGATTGCTGTTTCGGGGTCAGCCGTACCGATTCCTGCGCCGGCGTGCAGAGACGCGCGGTCCGGACTGTTTTGTCCCCCACCGCTGCGGCCGCACGTTTTGTTTTACGCAGTGCCCCGATCTCAACCATTTGCCGAAAAACATCCTCTTCGACAAATCCGAAACGCTCTACCAGTTTTTTTGCCGAAACCGGCTGTTCTGCCGCCGCCACCGCACGATAAATGCGTTGCTGTTCCTCCGAAAGCACGACTTCCGGCGACAGGCTCTCCGCCTGATAACATTCAGTCAGTTTTAAATGTATCCCGGCCGGCAACTGCACCCGTACCGCCTCGTACAGCGGACAAAATGTTGTCCGTGCAAGGTAGCGTGCCAGCGCAAGCTGTTCTCCGGAAAGGACCGGCTGTGCATCCAGCACTGCACAGATTGGTTTTAATTTTTGTAAAGGCGCTCCCCCCGGGCCGAAAATCATCCCGATTTTGGTCACATTCGCCCGACCGAAGGGCACCAGCACCCGGCTGCCCGGGACTGCCAGCGCCGCAAGCTCCTGCGGCACTGCATAATCAAACAACCCGTCAAAAGAAAGGGCGGTGTTTTCAACCGCCACCTGAACAACGCTCGGCTTTGGCAAAAAACATCGCCTCCCTTCTGAAAATCGTTATCGGCTCAGCCCCGGCTTTCAGGTGTCTCGATAAAGGTATACTCGCCGTTTGCAAATTCATTAACCGCGATATCCACCGGCTTATCATCCAGCATTTCACCGTGCTCCATCGCGTCCTCGGCGATATCCCGTGCTCGCTTTGCGACGGCAATGACAAACGAATAATAGCTTTGCCCTTCTTTTAAAATATCATTCATAGCAGGTCTTAACATTTTTTTCTCCCTTTCTTAAAGCTCATTAACAGGCTTTTCAGCCAGAATTGCCAAAATCCGTTCGGCTGCGTACTCTACGTTATCATTGCAGACCACATAATCACATTCAGACGCACGAGACATCTCACAGCGCGCAATTTCCAACCGCTGCCGAATCTGCTCCTCGCTCTCGGTGCCGCGTTCCCGCAGACGACGTTCAATTTCATCGGCCGACGGCGCCGTCAGAAACACCGTAATGGCATCGGGGCATTTTTGTTTTACCTGGCGACCGCCGTTGATATCAATCTCCAGCAGCACGTTTTTGCCCTCGGCCCTTTTTTCGTCAACAAAACTTTTAAGCGTTCCGTAATAATTTTGCCCGTAGCGATTATATTCTAAAAGCTCCCCGTTGGCAATTTTCCGCTCAAATTCCGTCCGGTCGATATAGAAATAATGCACCCCGTTTTTTTCTCCCTGACGCGGAGCCCGGGTCGTAGCCGAAACCGAAAGCGTCAGATTCGGAGCCATTTCCAGCATACGTTGGACAACCGTTCCCTTGCCGACGCCGGAGGGGCCGGACAAAATCAATATTTTTCCTTTACTCATCCTCGGACTCCTCGTCTTCGTCCTCTTTATTGCCAAACCGATTGCCGATCGTCTCAGGCTGGACCGCAGACAGAATCACATGGTCGCTGTCGGTAATAATAACCGCCCGAGTACGACGGCCATAAGTCGCGTCAATCAGCGTGGCACGTTCGCGTGCCTCCTGAATTATGCGTTTGATCGGCGCCGATTCCGGGCTGACGATTGCAATCAACCGATTTGCAGAAACCATATTGCCGAAGCCGATATTGATTAGTTTCATAATAATCCCTCTTATTCGATATTCTGAATCTGCTCCCGAATTTTTTCAATTTCCGATTTCAGCGCAACCACACAGCGGACTCCCTCGGTGTCCTGACATTTGGAGCCGATGGTGTTTGCCTCACGGTTAAACTCCTGCACCAAAAAGTCCAATTTTTTTCCGACCGGTTCGGACAACGCTAAGATTTCATGCAGCTGAGCAATGTGGCTATGCAAACGAGACGTTTCTTCATCTACCGCCGTTTTATCGGCAAAAATGGCCGCCTCGGTCAAAATACGTGCTTCATCTATTGCGGACGACGCAAGCACCTCTTCAAGCTTGCGCCGCAGCCGCTCCCGGTATTCCGCAACACGTTGCGGAGAGCGTTCTTCGATTTGCTCAACCAGCCGCTCAACAGCCGTACAGCGTTCCAGCACATCAGCCTTCAGGCTCTCGCCCTCCCGCTGCCGCATACAAAGGAAAGCCTCCAGCGCACCGCCGGCAACGACGGAAACATCTGCCCAAAGGGCTTCCTCGTCCGTTTCGGTCCTGGTAACTGTAAACACATCGGAAAAACGGCAAAGCGTGGAAAGCCGCAGGTCATCCGTCAGATTCAACGGCTGAGACAGCGTCCGCAGCGCCTCGATATAGCCTCGTGCCAACGGCTCGTTGACCGTGATTTCGGCGTCTTTACTTTCGACGTTGACAATTGTAACCCCAACCTCTACCTTTCCTCGGGCAATTTTTTGCTGCAACAGCTTTTTCAGCCGCTCCTCCAAAAAACCGTATGCTCGCGGAATGCGGGCGGAATATTCAAAAAATCGGTGGTTCACGGACTTCAATTCAACCGTGATTTCACGGCCATTTCGGGTCTCGGTGCATTTTCCGTACCCGGTCATGCTTCGAATCATCTGCACTCCCTCTTTTCTGGTGCAAAAAAACGTACAGCGGTTTTCTTTTATTGTACCACTGTACGTCTTTTTCTGTCAACAAAAATGCAACATATTTACCTGTTTTCTGCAACATCCTTTATGCTTATCGGCAAAATCTCGGTAGTGCGGCCGCTTTTTTCGTCCAGCGTTAACAACACCGCATCCAGCCTACATGGCCCGGTCGCTGTTTCAAAGCGAACCGGCGTGCTGCTTTTCATCCGTTCGATTGCACGGGACGGGTCCACCCCCAGCACCGAATGTGCCGGCCCGGTCATACCGACATCGCTCAAAAAGCCCAATCCCTTCGGAAAAATACAGGCGTCCGCTGTTTGCACATGCGTATGGGTGCCGACCAGAGCCGAAACGCGCCCGTCCAAATAATGCGCCATGGCAGCTTTTTCCCCGGTAGCCTCCGCATGAAAATCTACAATGATGATTTTGCAATCCAATGTCGGCAAAAGCTCGTCAATGGCGTAAAAGGCATTGGCATAACCCTCCATATAAGCATTGCCGATGAGACTTACCACCGCCGCGCGGATACGGCCGATATCATAAATCACAAAGCCGCTTCCGGGAGCGTCCCGATTCAGCAAATTCAAGGGACGCAGCGCAAACGGGTGTTCCTCCAGATAGGCCGAAAATTCATGGCGACGAAAGGTGTGATTTCCGCCGGTAATAACATCGGCGCCGCTGACAAAAATCTCCTCGGCCGAAGCCGGCAAAATCCCGTTGCCGCAAGCAGCGTTTTCTCCGTTCACAATCGTCAGCTCGGGGCGGTATTGCGCTTTCAGCTCGGGCAGTGCTTTTCTCAAAAAATGGCGCCCGGCATCCGATACCACGTCTCCGACAAACAAAACCTTCATAAGCAGTCCTTTCTAAAAACAAACGGATTTACCGCCGCCGAAACGGCGGCAGTAAATCCATCAACAGCCTTATTTTGCGTAAGCGATCGTGCGGCTTTCCCGCACAACATGAACCTTGATTTGGCCGGGATATTCCATTTCCTTTTCGATCTGATCCACAATCTCTTTGGCAATGAGCACCATTTGATCGTCCGATACCGCTTCGGGCTTCACCATAATACGAATTTCACGACCGGCCGAAATAGCATAGGATTTTTCCACGCCCTTCTTGCTGTTGGCAATCTCCTCCAGCTTTTCAAGACGTTTAATATAATTTTCAAGATTTTCACGCCGTGCACCGGGACGAGCTGCCGAGATAGCGTCCGCCGCCTGAACCAGACAAGCCACTATCGTCTTGGTTTCAACATCTCCGTGGTGCGCTTCAATGGCATGAATAATTTCGGGGCTTTCCTTATATTTTTTAGCAATATCCACACCAATGGCGACGTGGGACCCCTCGATCTCGCGGCTGAGCGCCTTACCGATATCGTGCAGCAGACCTGCACGCTTGGCCACCGTCGGGTCAATGCCGATCTCGCAAGCCATCACGCCGGCCAAATGAGCCACCTCAATGGAATGATCCAGCACGTTCTGACCATAGCTGGTGCGATAACGCAACCGACCCAGCAGCTTAACAAGCTCCGGATTGATGCCGTGCACTCCGATTTCCATCACGGCGCGCTCGCCCTCTTGACGAATCTTGTTTTCAACCTCTCGCTTGGCCTTTTCCACCATTTCCTCAATACGCGCCGGATGAATCCGCCCGTCCGAAATCAGCTTTTCCAGCGAAATACGGGCAACCTCACGGCGAATGGGGTCAAAAGAAGACAACGTAATCGCCTCGGGGGTATCGTCAATAATCAAGTCTACACCGGTCAAGGTCTCCAATGTCCGGATATTGCGGCCCTCGCGACCGATAATCCGGCCCTTCATCTCATCTCCGGGCAACGGTACCACCGAAACGGTCGCCTCCGAAACATGGTCGGCGGCGCAACGGGTAATAGCACTGGAAATCAAATCGCGCGCAATCTGCTCGGAATCGTCTTTAATCTGCTGCTGAAACTGCGTGATGCGAACCGCCTTGTCATGCTCCAGCGACTCATCGAGGCTGCGCAGAAGCATTTCACGGGCCTGCTCCGTTGAAAGCCCGGAAATGCGTTCCAACATTTCAAGCTGGCTTTTCTTTATCGTTTCAGCCTCGGCCAGTTTTTCTTCCACCATGCGGATACGGCCTTGCAGCTGTTCTTCTTTCTTTTCAAGGTTCTCGCTTTTTTTATCGAGATTTTCTTCTTTTTGCTGAATTCTTCGTTCCTGATGAGTGACCTCGTTGCGCCGGTCTTTCAGCTCCCGCTCCTGCTCGGTGCGCAGGCGGTGCATTTCATCCTTTGCTTCAATCAAAGCTTCTTTTTTGGCTCTCTGTGCTTCGGCTGCCGCGTCTTTTTTTATTCTATCGGCTTCCTGTTCGGCGGAACCGATCTTGCGCTCGGCAGTCTTGCGTCTATAAGAAACGCCGACAAAAAATGCGGCAACGGCTGCGCCGATTGCGGCGACGATCACACAGAGCAGAATAATCTGTTGCTGTGTCATAAAATTGGATAACCTCCCTTTTATTTTCTGTTATCTGTAAATTGAAAAATCCAAAAACACAAAATACAGTATAGGAATATTTTATAACATTTCTTCTATTGTGTCAAGGTGATTTCTTGCATTTTTGCCAAAAATATTCCGTCTTGTCACACAGATCAAAACGCCTGTGTGCACTGAAAACGGTCTGTTTTCATACATTGTATTGAGCGGCGGTTTTTCGGCCGTTTTTTCAAAATGACTTGGTATCCGAAGGAGCGTTTTTGAATATGGAAAACATACTGGAGGTTCGGAATCTCAAAATATGCTACCAAGCCGAAAACGGCGAAGTGGAGGCTGTCCGAAACGCGACCTTCCAGGTGCGCCGTGGCGAATTTATCAGCATTATCGGTCCGTCCGGGTGCGGAAAATCCAGTCTGCTGTCTGCGATTGCCGGCATTACCCCTTTTTCGGACGGCAGTATCCGACTGCTGGGGCAGCCGGTAGGCGGCGCCTGCCGCGACATTGCCTACATGCTGCAAAAAGACAATCTGCTCGACTGGCGTTCTATTCGCAAAAACGTGCTGATCGGTCTGGAAATCCGGCATATGCTGACGCCGGAAAGCCGCGATTATGCCGATGAGCTGCTGCACGCCTACGGCCTTTGGGATTTTCGGGAAAAATACCCGGCGCAGCTGTCCGGCGGGATGCGGCAACGAGCAGCACTGATACGGACGCTGGCCGTCCGGCCAAAGCTGATTTTGCTGGACGAAGCTTTTTCGGCGCTGGATTATCAGACCCGTCTGACCGTCACCGACGACGTTTACCGAATCCTGAAAAAAGAAAAACAAACGGCGTTGATTGTAACCCATGACATCCCGGAAAGTATCAGCATGAGCGATCGGGTAATTATTCTGTCCCGACGGCCTGCCGTTATCAAAAAAATATGCAATACCGAATTTGATCTGCCCGAGCGCAGCCCGCTGATTTGTCGGGATCATCCGCGCTTCGGGGAGTATTTTAACCAAATCTGGAAAGAGCTTGATGTCCATGTATCCGAATGAATTATCCACGGAACGAAAAAAATACCTTTCAACGCGGCGACGGCGCAAAACCGCCGTGATCCTGTGCCGTATTTTTATTTTGGCCGCTTTTATCGCCTTTTGGGAGCTGGGCGGGCGCTTCGGTCTGCTGGACAGCTTTGTCCTCAGTCAGCCCTCTCGTATTCTGCGCGTTCTTTTTCATTTTACCGAAAATCAGCTTCCGCTGCACATCAAAACCACCCTGCTTGAAACCGTCAGCGGCTTTCTGCTCGGCGTTGCAGTCGGCTGTCTGTTGGCCGTTTTTCTATGGTGGTCTCCCTTTTTCTCCCGAGTCAGCGAGCCTTACCTTGTGGTGCTCAACAGTTTGCCCAAAATCGCGCTTGGCCCGGTCATTATCATTTGGGCAGGCGCGGGAACGCGCGCCATTATTTTTATGGCGCTGGCCATTTCCACAATTGTCACGGTGCTGGAAATGCTGAGCGGCTTTAACAGCACCGACCCGGAGCTTATCCGCATGCTTAAAACCTTCGGCGCAAACCGATTTCAGATTTTTTGTAAAATTGTTTTACCTTATAATATTGACACCCTGTTCAACTCTCTGAAAATCAACATCGGCCTGTCTCTGGTCGGCGTCATAGCCGGCGAATTCCTGGTGTCCAAAGCGGGACTCGGATACCTTATCGTTTACGGCGGCCAGGTGTTTCAAATGGACCTGGTTATGGCAAGCGTACTGATTCTGGCTGCCGCGGCGGCTGTCCTTTACGAACTGATTTCCCTGCTGCAAAAGCTGGCGCTGAAATGGATTCATCATCGGTAATCACCAAATGCCCGTTTTTTGCATTTGATATATAAAACCATTTGTAAAGGAGAGTCTTTATGTCCTCAAAACGAATCCGGTATGTTCTCGCCCTGATGCTGGTGCCGTGTCTCACAATGCTGTGCCTGTGCAGCTGCGTTAAAAAAGCCGGCGAAACGGTTCGGGTAACCTTGAGCGAGGTGACCCACTCGGTGTTTTATGCGCCGCAGTACGCCGCACTGCAGCTGGGATACTTCACGGAGGAAGGTCTCGAAATTGAACTGAGCACCGGACAGGGAGCAGACGCCGTTGCAGCTGCCGTTCTGTCCGGACAGGTCGATATTGGTTTTGCCGGCCCCGAGGCGACCATCTATGTTTATAATGAAGGACGTGATAATTATTTGAAGGTTTTTGCGCAAATGACCCGGCGCGACGGCTCCTTCCTGTTGTCCCGAAAAAAGAATGAC
This sequence comes from uncultured Oscillospiraceae bacterium, assembly GCA_934488695.1. Taxonomy (GTDB): domain Bacteria; phylum Bacillota; class Clostridia; order Oscillospirales; family Ruminococcaceae; genus SIG578. The sequence goes on along the minus strand of CAKSSH010000014.1, from coordinate 23,370 downwards.
AACTTTCAATGGAGCGACCTGCGCGGCGCGCATATTCTGCCGGGCCGCAAGGGCGGCGTTCCCTACATGACCTTTGAGTATCTCCTGCGCCAAAACGGGCTGGATCCTCAAAAGGATTTGCTTTTAGACAACAGCGTGCAGTATGCCATGATGACCGGTGCTTTTGTTGCCGGTACCGGAGACTATGTCACCGCCTTTGAGCCGACGGCTTCCATGCTGCAGGCAGAAGGCAAGGGATATATTGTTGCATCCATCGGGCAGGCCTCCGGCGAGATTCCGTACACGGCATACTTTGCCTCTCGAAATTATATAAAGCAGAATCCTAAGGTTATTCAAGGCTTTGCAAACGCCATTGCGCGCGGTCAGAAATGGTGCGCCGAGCATTCGGCAGCTGAAATTGCCCGGTTGATTGCGCCCGATTTTCCGGATACCGACCTGTCCCTGTTGACAAGCGCCGTACAAAGCTATCTTTCCATCGATGCGTTTTGCAAAACGCCGGTCATGGAAAAAACATCCTTTGAACGGCTGCAAGACGTCATCTCGTCGGCCGGGGAGCTTAAAAACCGCGCTCCGTTTGCCGAGCTTGTAGATAACTCCTTTGCCAAAAAAGCTGCCCGGTAAGACTTTTTGTCAAAAACGGCCGCTCCGAGGAATCGGGACGGCCGTTTTTCATTGACATTTTCTGCAAAATCACGTATACTGATAGAAAATGTTTTTAAAGCGGGACGGCACAAAATTGTACCGTGCGGCCTATAAGGGAGTTTCACTATGTCTATTCAAAAAGTTCGCTCTTATTTTGAAACGTTGGGACAAGCCGACCGAATCCGAGAGCTTGATGCCTCCAGCGCAACGGTCGAGCTGGCTGCCGCCGCACTGGGCTGTGAGCCGGCACGCATTGCCAAAACCCTGTCTCTGTGGGGACAGGAGGGCTGTGTGCTGATTGTTGCCGCCGGGGACGCCAAAATCGACAACCACGCCTTTAAGACCCGTTTCGGCATAAAGCCTCATATGCTGTCGGTGGCAGAAGTGGAGGAAACCGTCGGCCACGCCGTCGGCGGGGTATGCCCCTTTGCCGTAAATCCGGGGGTGCGCGTATTTCTGGACGAATCGCTGCGCCGGTTTCAAACGGTTTTTCCCGCTTGCGGCAGCAGCAACAGCGCTATTGAGCTGACCCTGCCCGAGCTGGAGCGTTTTTCCGGCTTTGAGTGTTGGGTCGATGTTTGCAAGGGATGGCGTCCGCAGTAATTTTTGCATTTGTTGGAATTCCAACATACTTTTTTATCGGAATCGGGTATAATACCCTCGAACAAGAAAAAAGGGGGATTTCTCATGTCTTTAAAAATTCAAAAAGCACTTTCGATGATGCTAATATGCATACTGACCGTGTGTCTTTTTGCCGGCTGCGGCAAAAGAAAGGTCGAAAGCAGCAGCCGCGAGCCGCTGGTTGACGTTAACATTGCCGTGCTCAAAGGGCCGTCTGCACTGGGTATGCTCAAGCTGATGGAGCAAAGCGATAACGGAACCGCCCGCAACAATTATCACTTTAACATCCGCACGGCTGCCGACCAAATTGCGCCCGAGATCATCAAAGGCACGCTGGATATTGCCGCTGTGCCGACCAATCTGGCCGCAACGCTTTATCAAAAAACAAACGGCGGTGTCAGCATCCTTGCCGTCAATACGCTCGGTGCGCTTTCACTTTTGACAAACGGCGAGGATATCACCTCGATTTCCCAGCTGCGCGGCAAAACGATTTACTCAACCGGCAAGGGCTCTACGCCGGAATATGCAATCAATTATATTTTAGAGAAAAACGGACTGAAGGTTGGCACCGATGTTTTTGTGGATTACAAAGCAGAACATGCGGAGCTTGCGACCATGGTCATTTCGGGCGATGTTCGCATCTCGGTGCTGCCACAGCCCTTTGTGACAAACGTCACCATGAAAAACAAGGATGTCAAGATTGCGCTTGACCTGTCCGAGGAATGGGAAAAGCTGCCGGACAGCAACGGCAGCAAGCTGGTTATGGGCTGCCTTGTTGTACGCAATGAGTTTTTAGAGAAAAATCGTGAGGCCGTCAACACTTTCCTTCAGGAATACCAGCTTTCCAGCAATCAGGCCAACGAAAAGCTGGACGTCACCGCCAATCTTGCCGAGCATTACGACGTTATGCCGGCGCAAGTGGTTGGACTGGCGCTGCCGAAATGCAACATCCTATATATGGACGGCGCCGAAATGAAACAAAATGTCTCCGCTTACCTCAATGTGCTTTTCAATGCCAATCACGCTTCGGTAGGCGGTGCATTGCCGAAGGATGATTTCTACTATGCAAAATAAACGCCCGGCTTTTCCAAAAAAGCCGCTCGTTTCTCTTGCGGTCGCCGTATTTTGGGTGGCCGTCTGGCAAGGGGTGTATCTGCTGGTAGGCAACGACCTGCTGATTGCCTCTCCGAAAATGACATTACAGCGGGTGCTGCAGCTTGCTGCAACCTCCGTGTTCTGGCAGTGCTGTGCAAACTCCGTCGGGCACATCCTGATGGGGTTTGCTTTGGCATTTTTGGCAGCCGTAGTGCTGTCGGTATTGTCGGCGGTATTACCGGTGCTCGGCCGCCTGCTCTCCCCAATAATGCATTTGATTCGGGCTACGCCGGTCGCCTCCTTTATCGTGCTGGCGCTGTTATGGCTCAAGACCGGCCTGTCGGCCTTTATCGCATATTTAATGGTGCTGCCGATTTTGTACGGCAATCTGTCCGAGGGCTTTAGGAGTGTAGACCGTTCTCTTTTGGAAATGGCCGCTGTTTACCGCATGCCCTTCTTTCGCAAGCTTCGTCTGATTTACCTGCCTGCCCTGTTGCCTCATTTGGTTTCGGCTTGTTCGACCGGGCTGGGATTTTGCTGGAAGGCCGGTATTGCAGCCGAGGTGATTGGTCTGCCGGGGCGAACTCTCGGCAGTGAAATTTACAACGCCAAGGTGTATCTTGAAACGACCGATCTTTTCGCCCTGACTGCAGTTATCATCCTATTCAGCGTTCTGCTCGAAAAGCTGTTTCTCTACCTGCTTCGCCGAGCAACCGACAGGATCGTGAAAGGCGGTGAGCCATCATGCTGAAGCTCGTTGACCTCTCCAAGTCCTATGGCGATAAAGTGATCTTCTCAAATTTTAACTTTTGTTTTCCGGCACGCGGTACCGTATGTATCCTGGGTCCTTCCGGCCGCGGAAAAACGACTCTTTTACGACTAATTGCCGGTCTGGAACGCCCGGACAGCGGTCAGGTTTTGTGCGATTCGCAACCGGCAATGGTCTTTCAGGAGGATCGGCTGCTGCCCTATTGCAGCGCTTCGGAAAACATCGCCTGTGTTTTGACCGGCAAACGGGCAAGCCGCCTGGCTCGTTCCGGTGAGCTTTTGCGACAGGTCCGGCTTGCCGGCAATGAAAAGACACCGGTATCCGATTTGAGCGGCGGGATGAAGCGGCGGGTTTCTCTGGCGAGAGCCCTGGCTGTTTGTCCCGAAATCCTGTTGCTCGACGAGCCGTTTACGGGACTGGACCAAGACACGCACGCCGCAATGCTTTCTCTGATTGTCGATTATGCCCGTGAGCACCTGGTCCTGTGTGTCACGCACGACGCGCGGGACGCCGTTGATCTCAAAGCGGATGTTTTACGGCTTTAATACCGTTTTTAGTTTTTCGATTATAAAGGAGTGTTTTTTATGTCAGAGCATCCCATTCTTGCATTGGTCGGTATGTGCGGCTCCGGCAAGTCTGTTGCCTGTGAAAGCTTCGCTGCACGCGGCTGGCAGCAGGTTTATTTCGGCCAAGTTACCATGGACGAATTGGCAGCCAGAGGCCTTGAAAAAAACGAACAAAACGAGCGTTCCGTTCGCGAAGAGCTGCGCCGCGAACACGGTCCGGCCGCTTTCGCCAAGCTGCTCATTCCGACGATTGACAAGAAATCCACTGACGGTCCGACAATTTTGGACGGGCTATATTCCTGGTCGGAATACAAAGTCCTTAAGGAGCGCTACGGCAGCAGGCTGACGGTTGTTGCCGTGATTGCCGACCGCGCAGTGCGCTATCGGCGACTGACAACCCGGTCTCTGCGTCCCTTAACGCCGCAGCAGGCTGCGGGTCGTGACGTTGCCGAAATCGAAAAGCTTGAAAAGGGAGGTCCTATCGCCATGGCCGACCGCTTTTTGCTGAACAACGGCGATATAAACGCGCTGCAGACTCAAATTGACCTGTTGATTAAAGAATACGAACGATAACGGTTTTTCTCCGTGTGCTCATTTTTACCAGTACAACAACCGACCCGGCTACAATCTTTCGTTTTTTAAATCCCGCCGAGGGGCGTGCCCCTCGGCGGGATTTTTCAACACCCTGCGTTTGGACGCCCGACGGGGTTTTCATGCGCCGGATTTTTTTTGCAAGAAAATGTGTGTTTGTGTTGACTTTTATGTGTTTGTGTGGTATGATGACAAACAAAAGGGGATGAGGACAGTGTTTACAGGTCAACGTTATGAAAAAATCCTGGAGATTCTTTCGCGAGACGGCTTCTTATCCGCGGCCGACCTCGAAAAAATTTTTTCCGTTTCCTCCGAAACGGTCCGGCGCGATTTGTCGGCGCTGGAGCGCGCAGGAAAGCTGATTCGTATTCACGGCGGTGCTATGAGTCCGGAAAAGGCACTGCATCAAAAACCGCTTTCCAAGCGGCTTGAGGAAAACGTTGCTCAAAAGACCGAGCTGTCCATCACCGCCGCCTCCTTTATCCGAGAAGGAGATATATTGGCAATTGACGCCGGCAGTACCGCCATAGAATTTTGTCAGGTTCTGCGAGATCGGTTTCAAAACCTGACAATCGTTGTCAATTCGCTGCGGCCGTTTGAAATACTGTCAAAAGCGCCGGGGTTCAAGGTGCTTCTGTGCGGCGGAAACTACAATCGGGAGGAAGACACCTTTTACGGAATACTCACTTGTGACGCCGTGCGTCATTTGCATATTCATAAGACCTTTTTATTTGCGTCCGGCATTTCCTTGAAAGACGGCGCCACCTGTTTCGGAGAGGAGGCTATGGCAGTCTCCAAAGCCTTTTTATCCGTCAGCGACAAGACTTTTTTACTGGCGGACAGCAGCAAATTCGAGTGTGGCGCGGTATATCAGCTCTGTTCGCTTTTCGACAACGTCACCCTGATTACCGACAGCAGCCTGAGCACCGCTCTTTTCAAAAAGTATCAAAATGCCGGAGTAGATATTATCCGGGGAGGGCGTCAACATGCATAAATTAGAATATCGCACCGCGACACGTCTTTCCTTTATTTGCGCACTGGCATACTTTGCCAGCTACCTGACGCGCATTAACTTTGCCGCCGTCATGGTGGAGCTGATTGAAAATGCCGGCGTCCTCAAAACAAGCGCTTCCCTTGTCACCACTATTTTGTTTATTACCTACGGCACCGGTCAGCTTATCAGCGGCTGGCTGGGAGATCGCGTTTCTCCGGTTTTTTTGGTGCATGTCGGCCTGTTGACCTCAATTGCCACGAATATTTTTATGCCGTTTGTAGTGCCGCACACACTGCCGATGACCATCATCTGGGGTATAAACGGCATTGCACAAGCCTTTCTTTGGCCGCCGATCGTCCGTATTCTGTCCACAGCGCTGGCACCGAGCGACTACAACCGGACCGTGCCCTACATCGGTATTGCCAGCAGCAGCGCCACCATTTTTATTTATTTGTTTTCCCCGCTGATCATCGACCTGCTGAATTGGCGTTTTGTCTTTTTTACATCGGCTGCCGGCACGGCGCTGATCACCCTGCTTTGGAGCATTGAAATCCGTCGGCTGCTGCCATCGGTAGACTGGCACGCCGAAAAAAAGAAAAAAGAGGCTTGCAAAAAAGAAGCCCTGTCGTCACCGGCTCAAAAAGAGGCTGTTTCCGGTGCGCTGCGGACCGCGCTGCTGCTCTTGCTGCTGAGCATTGTGCTGCAGGGCGCCCTGCGGGACGGTATCAACACCTGGCTGCCGACCATGATGTGTGAAAGCTTTCATTTAAAAAGCTCCGCCTCTATTCTCACCGGTGTCGCTCTCCCGGTTTTCCATGCCCTGTGCAGTGTGTTTACCTGTCGTATTCTACGCTTTTTAAAAGACAATGTATTCCGTTGTATTTTTTTATTTGCTGCTCTGATGATTGCCGCATTGGCCCTGCTGCAGCTTTTCGGGCTTCATTATTTGGTGCCGACCATCCTGCTGCTGTCTCTGGCTTTCGGTTTTGTCTGCGGAATTAATGGTCTGCACACCTGTTACTGTCCTATTCTGTTTCAAGATCTCGGCGGCGTTTCTTTCATGTCCGGCTTGCTCAACTGCTCCGTGTATGTCGGCAGCGCGTCCTCTTCTTACCTTTTTGCCGGACTGTCCGAGGCCTACGGCTGGGGCGCAACTACATTGACATGGCTGCTGCTCGGCATTGCTTTGCTGATTCTGACCTTCCTGTCCTATGCAGCCTGGCGAAAAAGATGAGGCTGTGCTTCAAAAAATGTCCGCTACAGCGCCCACACAGCGAAAGCGCAGTCGAAAGCATTGGTGCGACCCCAAAAGCACAAAAGCAAACGCCCGTTACGGACAACATAAAAATCCGGGGGACAAGCAAATGCTTGTCCCCCGGATTTTTCGTTGCTATGTCGCTGCCCCGAACAGCAGCGCTCAATAGCGCCGATCTGCCCGGTACACCGTTTGGCTTTGGAAAACCGTTTGCTTATTCCTCGACAATCGCAGAAACAGGGCAAACAGCAGCGCAGGTACCACACTCAATGCAGGTATCCTGATCGATTACATATTTTCCGTCGCCCTCGGAGATTGCGGTGACGGGGCACTCCCCGGCGCAGGTTCCGCAAGCCAGACACTCATCCGTAATTTTGTAAGCCATGATTACACCTCCTCAAGCGAAAATTGCTTTCGCCCTCTCATTTTAGCACACCGTAATACAAAAATCAACATAAATTTTTGCGTTATGCCTTTTCTCCGTTTTTTTCACCGCGCGCCGCAGAAGAACGCGATCTTCTGCCACCTCGTCCTCTGCGCGAACGTTCCTGACGCGGTGCTCTGTTTGAATCGGCAGCCTCTTCGACAGACGGAGCTTCCGGCGCCTCATCCCTTGCGGCGTCCTCCGCCTTTTCGTCCTTGGGCTGCTTTTGAGCCGGCTTGTCGCCTTTGTTCTCCTTTTTGCGCGGCGGGCTGAGCAGCTGAACATCCTCGCGAAGGACCGTTACAGCCTCGCTGTTGTCCTCAACGCCATCCAACCGAACCCGTAAAGTTCCTTTCAAAAGGCTGACATCAATAACCGTTCCGTTCCCCTGCGCCGTTGCAACACTGCTGCCGACGCGCGGCGTTATTTTGAGCAGCTCGTCATACACCGACTGTTCGTATTTCAGGCAGCACATCAATCGGCCACAGGTCCCGGAAATTTTAGCCAGATTAAGGGACAGCCCCTGATCCTTAGCCATTTTAATGGATACCGGCTGAAACTCGTTTAGAAAAGACGCACAGCAAAACGGGCGGCCGCAAACGCCTAACCCGCCAATCATCTTAGATTCGTCACGCACACCGATTTGGCGCAGTTCGATCCGCGTCCTAAACACCGAAGCAAGATCCCGCACCAGCTCCCGAAAGTCAATTCGGCCATCCGCCGTAAAGTAAAACAGCAATTTACTGTTATCAAAAGCCGCTTCGACTTCAACCAGCTTCATTTCCAGTCCGTGTTCCGCAATTTTTTCGGTGCAGACAGCAAAAGCTTCCCGCTCGCGCTCCTGTTTTTTTTGCAGCTGCGCCATGTCTTGCTCCGTGGCCGGACGAATTACCCGGCGAAGCGGCAAAACAAGCGTGTCGTCCTCCACCTCGCATTGCGCCATGGCAACTGTTCCGCACTCCGGGCCGCGCGCCGTTTCGACAACCGCACAATCCCCCGGCGAAAGCGCGTGCCCGTCGGGGTCGAAATAATACACCTTTCCGCCTTCTTTAAAGCGGATACCAATTACCGTCGTCATACAATATGTCCATCCTCTTATTTATTTTAACCCTGCACTGCCTGTTCCAATTCAAGAGCCAGAACCGTCAGCTGCAAAGCGGGATTTGCATTACTGCGCACCGCCGATATAAAACGATCGCAGCTCTGCATGGCAGCAAGCGCGCCGGCAAGGCGAATCTTTCCGGACAACGCCGAAATCGCCGCATCATCACCCGAAAACAACTGCGAAGCCCCGGAAGCCTGTGCCGCAAGGTCTCGAAAAAAAACCTCCAGCAAAGCAACCATCTCCAGCGCTTGCTGTTTTTGCTTACAATAAGGTCCCATCAAAAGGCAAACCTCTGCCTCATCCCCGGACAGCAGCGCTCGAAGCAACGCCTCGACGTCCTCATACAACCGATTTTTCTCCGGCTGCTCGCATAGTGAAACGGCCTTGCCGAGATTTCCTCCGGATCGTGCCGCCGCCGTTTCAAGCTGTTTTTCCGAAATTGACGGAAATCGCCGGGCAAGCTCGGCGACGATCTCCTGTCGAGACGCCGGCGGTACCTGCAGCTGCGTCACACGGGAGCGAACCGTCGGCAACAAGGCCTGTGCATTTTCCGCCGTCAAAATGAAAAAGCAGTCCTCCGGCGGTTCTTCCAGCATTTTTAATAGAGCGTTTTGGGCAAAACGATTCATCCGTTCGGCACCGCTCAACACAAAAATCTTGCAGTCTGCATCATTGGGCAGGACATAAAGCCGCGGCAACAGCGCCTTGATTTCCCCCACCCCGATGGTTTCGGATTTTCCTGCCGGATAAATCCAAAAAATATCCGGATGAATCTGCCGGTCGATTTTAAGACAAGCACTGCATCGGCCGCAGGGCTGACCGTTGGTCGGCTCCTTGCAGCACAGCATACGGCAAACAGCCCGAGCCAACGTCTTTTTTCCGATTCCGTCCTCGCCCGTCAACAACAATGCGTGCGGCAACTTACCGGCAGCAAAGGCTGCTGCAAGCTCCTGTACTGCCGCCTGTTTTCCGATAAGCTTTTCCGATTCCATGAATTGTTTCAAACCTTCTCAAAACGCTCGATATCCATAACGAAAATCGTAGCGCCGCCCACCGTAACCTCTACCGGAAGCGGCTCAAACATACCGACCCCGTAACTGGTAGCCGCAGGCATGACCTGTTTACGCTTTTTACTGTGCGATGCAATAATCTCAATAGCAGCATCCACCTTTTCGTCTTCAACACCGATCAGCAAAGTGGTATTGCCCGACATTAAAAAGCCGCCGGTCGTCGCAAGCTTGGTTGCCGAAAAGTTCTCCCGGGTTAATGCACGCATCACCGCATTGCTGTCATCACTGTTTACAACGGCAAAAATCATCTTCATAAAGCGTTCCGGTCCTTTCCTTTTTTTATTATTGTAGCATATTTTTTCCCCGGTTGCAACCGGCTTTTTCAGGTTCCGAACACTGTTTTTAAAAATTTAACAGCGTAGATCGACGTCCCGGCAAAAAAACGGCTCGGGCAACATAATTAGCAGCTGCATGGCACATACTAACAAAAAATGGGAGGGATTTTATGTTTGTACAAGATATCATGAGCCGGGAGCTTATCACCGTCGGCCCGCAAGAAAGCCTATGTCGCGCCGCACAGCTTATGCGGCAATACGACGTCGGTATTTTGCCGGTGGTCGAAAAGGAACGGGTCGTCGGTGTTCTGACCGACCGGGACATCGTGACCCGGATCCTTGCCTGCGGCAAAGAGGTTTCCGCCTGCACCGTTGACGACTGTATGAGCAAAAGCACCGTCTGCGCCAACCCGACACAGCAGGTTCGGGATGCGGCACGCACCATGGCCGCACAACAGGTACGGCGTGTTCCGGTCGTAGACAACGGCAGACTCTGCGGACTGCTGTCCTTAGGAGATATCTCCAAAAACGGCTATGATACCGAGGTCGCCGCCGCACTCTGCGAAATATCAAGGCCGTAAACAAGAACAGTCAGTCGCCAGGGGCTGCTTGCTTTTTTATGAAAGTTCCGAAAATTCGGCGAAAATGACAGATTTTTTGCAAAAAATCTCTGATTTCCCTGTTTATCGGAAAAAAAATCGGAAATTTTACAAAATGTCTTGACTTTTCGGCGATTTATCTCTATATTTAAAATGTTATTTTGTATCTAATGCAGATTGACAAGTGCACCAGAGCTTTCATGTTCCGTTGTTTGCCTGCCGCGGCGGGTGAAATAAAAATCCTTTTGCGGGGTGCGGTTTCTAAAGAGCTCTGGGTTAGCAGGATATTGCGCCGTTATCCGAAACCTTTTGGCGCATTTCGCTAATGAAAGACCTCGCCCCGTTGCGGGCGCGGTCAAAAACCGCAAAGGGAGGATGCAAAATGGGAGATACCCCGATCATTCGTCTGGAGGACGTCGTCTTTGAGTATGACGGCGAGCGTATTCTGGACAAAATCAATCTATCGATCCATGACAACGAGTTTGTAACCCTGCTTGGACCGTCGGGCTGTGGTAAAACAACAACACTCCGGATCATCGGCGGCTTTATGAACGCCAAAAGCGGCACCGTTTATTTTGACGGAAAGGACTGTAGCCAACTGCCGCCCAACCGCCGCAATGTCAACACGGTTTTTCAAAAATACGCCCTTTTTCCGCACCTTAACGTTTACGAAAACGTCGCCTTCGGCCTCAAGGTCAAACGGTTGGACCGGGATGAGATCCGGCGTCGTGTCCAACGTATGCTGGAGCTTGTCAACCTGAAAGGATTTGACAAGCGTCGTGTCAGCCAGTTATCGGGCGGACAACAGCAGCGCGTAGCCATTGCCCGGGCACTGGTGAACTACCCGCGCGTTTTGCTGCTGGACGAGCCGCTCGGCGCACTGGATTTAAAGCTGCGTAAAGAAATGCAATTAGAATTGAAGGAAATTCAGAAGAGCCTGAACATTACCTTCATTTATGTTACCCACGATCAGGAAGAGGCTCTCACCATGTCGGATACAGTCGTGGTGATGAAGGACGGCGTCATCCAACAGGTCGGAACGCCACAGGACATTTATAACGAACCGAAAAATGCTTTCGTGGCCGACTTTATCGGCGAAAGCAATATTTTTGACGCCCTAATGGTAAAGGACTTTTTGGTGTCCTTTCAGGGGCATGATTTTTCTTGCGTGGACAAGGGCTTTGCCCCCATGCAGCCGGTGGACGTGGTTATCCGTCCCGAAGATATCCGGCTTTCTCCCGTCATTCTCGGCATGATGAGCGGAGAGGTAGAGTCGGTAGTCTTTAAAGGCGTGCACTTTGAAATCACGGTAAACTGCAACGGCTATCATTACATCGTTCATTCCACCACCGGCCAGCAGGTCGGCGACCAGGTGGGCCTGAGCATAGCGCCCGAAGACATCCATATTATGCCTCGGCTCTTCCCGGATGACAAGAATGTCGTCGAAGGCGTTGTCACCAGTGAGGATACGGTCAGCTTCTGCTCCATGAGCTTTGAGCGGCCCGGCTTATCTCTGCCCGAGGGCACCCGCGTGCAGTTGACGATTGCCCCGCAGGACATTGAGGTGGTTTCCTCGGATATTGCCGACGCCACTGCCTATCTCGAATCTCTCGTCTACAAGGGCTGCCACAACGAACTGATTGTCTGGATGGCCGAGCGCCAATGGCTGATTCATTCTCAGCTTGATGAGCAGGTGGCGACCGATATCGGTCTGCAGTTTCATTTTGACCGTATCGGTATAACGCCGCTTCCCGAGGAGGCGCACGAAGATGAAAAATAGAGCGCTTGCCTTGCCGCATCTTGTCTGGGCATTTACCTTCATTGTTATTCCGCTTTGTTTTGTACTGTATTTTGCTTTTACCGACCAAAACGGGGCCTTTACCCTTTCCTGGTTTGCTCAGATCGGTCGTTTTGTCGGGGTCTTTACACGTTCATTGAAGCTTGCGCTGATTGCAACGGCAATCTGTCTGCTGCTCGGGTATCCGATGGCCTACATCATCTCGCGCAAAAGCAGCATCTCCCAGCGCACACTGGTCATGCTGCTTATGCTGCCGATGTGGATGAATTTTCTGCTGCGAACCTACGCTTGGATGACGCTGCTTGAAAAAAACGGAATCATCAATAATTTTCTGGAGGCCATCGGCGTATTTCGGCTGCTCGGAATCACCGAACCGTTGCGGCTCATCAACACCGAAGGAGCCGTCGTGGTCGGTATGGTATACAACTTTCTGCCTTTTATGATTTTGCCGCTCTATAACATCATGGTAAAAATCGACAACAATTTGATTGAAGCCGCGCAGGACTTGGGATGCAATCCGGCCGGCGTGCTGCGGCGCGTGCTTCTGCCGCTGAGCTTTCCGGGAATCGTAAACGGCATTACCATGGTTTTTGTTCCGGCCGCCTCGACCTTTGTTATTTCCCAAAAGCTGGGCGGCGCCAAGAACATGCTAATCGGCGACCTCATTGACACCTACTTTATGGGCGGAGAGCCCAACTTTCACATCGGCTCGGTGCTTTCCTTAGTGCTTATGCTGATCATTCTTTTCTGCATGGCCTTTATGAAGCAGGATCAAGAGGAGGTTATGCTATGAAAAAGACCCTTTCACGGTTATACCTCGCACTTATTTACCTGTTTCTCTATGCTCCCATCGCCGTGTTGATTGTTTTTTCTTTTAATAATACCAAAAGCAAATCTCACTTTACCGGTTTCTCATTGCAATGGTACCGCGTTTTGTTTGAAGATGAGCTTATTATGTCTTCCCTGCTCAATACCCTGATTTTAGCAGCCGCCGCTTCGGTAATTGCAACCTTAATCGGCACCATGGCCGCTATCGGGCTGTACAGCATGAAAAAAAAGAGCCGCAGCGCGGTGATGACCGTCACCAATCTGCCCATGGTCAACCCCGAGGTGGTCACCGGTATTTCCCTCATGCTGCTGTTTGTTTTTGTATCGGAGCTGCTTGGGATTCAACAAGGATTCTATTCGGTGCTTATTGCACACATCACCTTTAATCTGCCTTATGTCATTTTAAACGTGCTGCCCAAGCTTTATCAGGTCAATCAAAACCTGTTTGAAGCTGCGCTCGACCTCGGCTGCACCCCACGGCAGGCCTTTTTCAAGGTGATCCTGCCCGAGATCATGCCGGGTGTCTTTTCCGGCTTCCTGATGGCGCTGACCTTGTCACTGGATGATTTTATTATCAGCTATTTTACAAGCGGAAGTGATTTTCAGACCCTGCCGGTCACCATCTACAGCATGCTGCGCAAACAGGTGCCGCCCTCTCTCAATGCTCTGTCGGCACTGATGTTCTTAGTCGTTCTTATCATTCTGCTCATTTCCAACTTTTCGGCAAGCCGCCGCGAAAAGCAGAATGCCCGACTGTAATTTATTTGAAAGGAGCCTTTTGAAATTGAAAAAGATTATCAGCCTTGTGCTTCTCTCGGCCTTCGTGTTGTCTCTGTCGCTGCTTTGCGGCTGCGGCAAAAAATATGACGCGACCATCATCGTTTACAACTGGGGCGGCCCCTACATGGCCACCGGTGAAAACGGAACCCGGAATATCAACAAGTTGTTTGAAGAAAAGTATAATGTTAAGGTTAAGTACCGCACCTACGATTCCAACGAATCTATGTACGCCAAGCTTAAAAACGGCGGCGCCGACTATGATATTATCATTCCGTCCGACTATATGGTAGCTCGCCTGATTCAAGAGGACCTTTTGGAAAAGCTTGATTTTTCAAATATTCCGCTGTTTGAAAGCAATGTGATGGATCAGTTTAAAAAGCCTGACTACGACCCCACCGGGGAGTACTCGGTACCCTACTCCTGGGGAACTGTCGGTATCATTTATAACAAAAAGCTGGTTTCGGATCCGGTGGACAGCTGGAGCATTTTATGGAACGAAAAATACAAGGATAATATTTTAATGTTCAATAACAGCCGGGATGCCTTTGCCGTCGCCGAAACTTTGTTGGGGTACTCGCAGAACACGGTCGACAAGAACGAAATCAAAGCGGCTGCCGACAAGCTCATGGAGCAGAAACCGCTGGTCCAGGGATATTATATGGATGAAATTTATGAAAAAATGATCAACGGCGACGCGGCGCTGGCTACCTACTATGCCGGTGACGCACTGCAGATGATGGCCTCCAACAGTGCGCTAGACTTTGCATATCCTAAGGAGGGCACCAATCGGTTTGCCGACGCCGTTTGTATTCCGAAGGGCAGCAAAAACAAAAAATATGCCGAAATGTATATAAACTTCCTGCTGGAGGGAGAGATTGCGCTGGAAAACAGCGAGGTCACCGGCTACTGCACCCCCAACAATGCCGCCTACGATCTGCTGAGCGACGAAGTAAAACAAAACAAGATTATGTATCCCGACGCGGAATATCTCAGCAAGTGTGAGTCCTTTGTGCACCTGCCCGCCGATGTCAACACCTATGTTCAGGACCTCTGGATTCGCATCAAAACCTAATCCGAACAAAAGGACGAGGTTTTACGTCCTTTTGCGCCGCGCCCTCTGGGTGCGGCGCTTTTTTCTTAGTTTCCCGTTTTAAAAAAGAAAAATGCTGCATAAGAAGCAGAAAACCGGTCCATGCTTAGGGTACAACTCCATGAAAGAGAGGCCCTGACATGAAAAAGACAGAAATTTCCATCCTGGCCGGTTTTTTGGTTGCCGTTATCTTTTGCAGTATAAGTGCGTTTGCCTCAGACTGCGACCGGGTCCGCCGAGACGTTTTGCGTCTGCATATTTTAGCAAATTCGGACGACAGGCGGGATCAACAGCTCAAGCTCTCGGTTCGCGACGCCGTTTTAAAAGCCTCCCCACAGCTGTTTGACCCGGCCGCATCCGCAGACGAAGCCGCGCAAAGCGCCCGGGCACATCTTGACGATTTTCGTCGCATTGCCGAGCAAACACTGCGCGCACAGGGCTGTCAGGATACCGTTCGTGTGCAGCTGTGCAAAAGCTACTTTGAAACCAGAACCTACGACGACCTGACACTGCCGGCCGGCGTCTACAACGCACTGCGCATTGAAATCGGCAAGGGTGCCGGGCACAACTGGTGGTGCGTGCTCTTCCCGGCGCTCTGTATCCCGGCAGCGCAGGACAGCGCCCGAGAGGTTTTTACGCCCCGTGAAAAGCAGGTGGTCACCGCGCCGAAATATCAGGCAAAATTTGCGCTGGTCGAATTTTGGGAGGGGCTGAAAAATCGGTCATAATTCGATAAAAAAAGCTTGACTTTTGAAAAGCACTATGGTAAGATAATAAGGCCGCATGGTTAAGGCAGGGGGTATTATGCCCTGATGAAGAACGGGTTTCCGTCGCCTTGAACAGCGAGATTACAGTAGAGGCAGGTGCCTGGAATGTACGCGATTATTGAGACCGGCGGAAAGCAGTACCGTGTGGAGCAAGGTGATGTTGTTTTCATTGAAAAGCTCAACGTAAACACGGACGATGTTGTTACCTTTGACAAAGTCATTGTTCTCGGCGGCGAGAAAAAGGTCAGCATCGGCGCTCCTTATGTTAAGGGTGCAACCGTAACCGCTAAGGTGCTTAAAAACGGTAAAGCAAAGAAAATCACCGTTTTCACCTACAAGCCCAAAAAGGACAGCAAACGCAAGCTCGGTCATAGACAGCCTTACACCAAGGTTCAGATCGACGCCATCAATGCGTAAGCCAAAAACAGCATGATTCAGACACAGTTTTTCAAAAGCAAGGGGTTCTACACCGCCTTTCGCATCAGCGGCCATGCCGGCTATGCCGATTGCGGACAAGATATTGTTTGCGCTGCTGTGACTTCCGCGGTGATGACCGTGCTCAACGGCATTACCGAGTTTTCCGGCGCGCAGGCCGAAGTGACGGTTTCCGAAAATGAAATCGTGCTGAACCTTGCAGAGAGAAATCAAATCGCCGAAGTGTTGCTGTGCTCCCTGAAGCTTCAGCTTTCACTCATTGCAGAGCAATATGACGGCACCATTCAGATGAAGGTTACGGAGGTGTAACAAATGATTCGCTTAAATCTTCAATTTTTCGCACATAAAAAGGGCGTCGGTTCGACAAAGAACGGTCGTGATTCCGAGTCCAAGCGTCTCGGCGTCAAGAGAGCGGACGGTCAGTTCGTGCTGGCCGGCAACATTCTCGTTCGCCAGAGAGGCACGCATATTCATCCCGGCGAGAATGTCGGAATCGGCTCCGACGATACCTTGTTTGCCAAGATTGACGGCAAGGTGAAGTTTGAGAGAGTCGGCCGTGATCGCAAAAAGGTTTGCGTTTACGCGGTTGAGCAGTAATTTTTAAAAGCCCCGGACAAGGTTGTCCGGGGCTTTTTTTGTAAATTAACCGTAAAAACTATTGTTATTTCAAGTGAATATTGCTATAATATTAATATTATGTTTTTTGAAAGGACCGGATAAAATGGAGCCAACCTTTGAGCGTGCCGCTCTTGCCGAGGGCATTTATTTTACGGCAATTGTTGACCCGAAATTTAAAAGCAACCGTCTTTCGGTCAATCTGTTCATGCCGCTTTCGGAGGAAACGGCTGCCGGCTTTGCCATTCTTCCGGCTATTTTGCACCGTGGCTGCCGGGACTATCCGGACCCTGCGGATTTCAGTCGCAGACTTGCCGCATTATACGGTGCCAGTGTGGACTGGGACGTCAAAAAGCTTGGTGACAATCAGCAAATTTCCCTCTCGATCAGTGCTATCGATGACCGTTTTACCCTTTCCGGCGAGCCTTTGACTGCCGAAATCAGTCGAATCTTGTGCAGCATGCTGCTGGATCCCGTGCTGGAGGACGGCTGTTTTCCGGCCGAAGCCTTTGAAACCGAAAAAAAAGGACTGCTGGATAATATCCGTGCAGAGCTGAACAACAAAGTAACACTGGCCGCCACCCGCTGCCAGCAGGTTATGTGCGCAGGACAGCCTTATGCCGTCAATGTGCTTGGCTCCATAGAACACGCGCAGCAGCTGAATCGGCACGATGTTTTTGAAGCTTATAACACCCTTCTGCGCCGAGCGCATATTGAATTGATGTTTACCGGCTGCGGAAACGCCTCGATTGCCCGCGAAATCGTCTCAGCTGCTTTTGCAGGCTGTGACAGGCAGCGCCCGGAACAAATCAAAACTGTTCTCAAAGCGCCCGACAAAAATATTCGGACCTGCACCGAACAATATGCCATCACCCAAGCGAAGCTGTCTCTGGGCTTTACCTGCGGCACCGCCATGGGAGATGCCGGCGAGGCCGCCGTGAATTTTATGACTGCCGTTTTAGGCGGGACACCGTTTTCCAAGCTTTTTCTGAATGTCCGTGAAAAGCTGAGCCTATGTTATTACTGCTCCGCCTCCTATGACCATTACAAGGGCATTATCCTGATCAACAGCGGGATTGAAGCACAAAATCGGCAGCGCGCCGAACAGGAAATCCTGTCTCAGTTGAAGGCCCTGCAAGACGGAGCACTTTCTCGGGAGGAATTTGATAACACCGCCCGCTTGTTTGATAATCTGTTGACCGGCGTTTCGGATGCACTTGGCGCCACCGAGCGTTTTTACCTTTCCAGACTGGTTGCCGGAAAACAAAGCACCCCGGCCGGTGAGCTTGCAGAGATCCGCGCCCTGTCGCCGGATACGGTGATAGAAGCCGCTCGCCGAGTGCAGCTGAGCACCGTTTACTTTATGCAGCCGAAGGAGGCGCAAAAATGAGAGAAACGCGCATTGAGAAGCTTTCGGATGAGGCGCTGTCAACGTGTTATTACCGAATCCTGCACAAAAGCGGACTGACTATTCTTGTGCATCCTATGGACGGCTATAACGGCGTTTACGCTCTGTTTGGCACTCGTTTCGGTTCTGTTGACCGCCGTTTTCGGTTGTCCGGTGAAAAGGATTTTTTGACCATTCCGGACGGCACCGCGCATTTTTTGGAGCACAAACTGTTTGAAGGAGAGCAAGAGGACGCTTTTACAAGCTATGCCCGTACCGGAGCCAACGCTAACGCGTACACCTCCTTTGACAGAACCTGTTATCTGTTTTCGGCCACAAATCAGATTGAGGCGTCGCTTGAAATTCTTTTAAATTTTGTCACCCACCCTTATTTTACCGACGAAACAGTACAAAAAGAACAAGGCATTATCGGCCAAGAAATTCAAATGTACGAGGATGATCCCTCCTGGTGTGTCTATCTGAACCTGCTTAAAGCGCTGTACTGGGAGCACCCCATTCGTATCGACATTGCCGGGACGGTTCAATCGATTGCCGAAATCACGCCGCAGGTGCTTTACCGCACCTACCATACCTTTTATAATCTCGGTAACATGGCTCTGTCTGTCGCGGGGAATATTCACCCGGAGGAGGTCGTCTCGTTGTGCGACCGTTTGTTGACTCCCTCCCCCGAAATTACGATCGAACGCGCCCGATACGAGGAGCCGCAGGATGTTTACCTGAAAAAAGTCGAGAAAAACTTAGAGGTTGCTGCGCCGCTTTTTGAGATCGGCTTTAAAGAAGCGCCGGAAAATGACTGTCTGCTTAAAAGTCAACTGGAAAGCGAAATGCTGTTGGAGCTGCTTTTCGGTGAAAGCAGCGACTTTTACCAAACGCTTTACCGGGAAGGAATTATTAACGCCACCTTCGGCTTTGAAGTGATGGCCGGCGAAGGCTACTTTATTAACATTTTAGGCGGCGAAGCGCCCGATGTGCAAAAAGTTTATGATCGGGTTCTTTCCGAGCTTCAGCGTGTCCGTGCCGCCGGTTTGAGCAAGGAGCGATTTGAAGAAGTCCGGCGGCATTTTTACGGAAAAGCAGTCGCCGCCTTCAACTCGGTAGAATCAACGGCGACCTCCATGCTCTCTGCCCATTTCATGCAGGCGGACGCCTTTGAAGCGCTGCGCACCCTTTCCTCCGTCACCTGCGAGGATCTGACACGGCGCCTGAATCGGACACTTTGCGGCGACACCAGTGCCATTTCGGTCGTCAACCCGCTTTAAACCGATAAATAACGACAGAAAGGATGAACAAAACAAATGGAGCAGTATGTTGTGCAATTTCCTAAGCTCGGGCTATCGATGAAGCTGACCCGAGAGGCCTTTGTTATCGGCGATTTTTCAATTTACTGGTACGCTGTTTTAATTTCAATCGGCGCTGTTCTTGCCGTGATTTATGCCCTGAAAAGCGCCAAAAAATTCGGCGTGGACCCCGACCGACTGACCGATATCATCATCTCGGCAATCGTATTTGGTATTATCGGCGCCCGGGTGTATTATGTGGCCTTTAATTTTAAAAACTACACTCGTTTTGTCGACATGATCAATCTTCGAGACGGCGGTCTTGCCATTTACGGTGCGATTCTCTTTGGCATTGCGGCAGGATTTATCACTGCGCGAATTCACAAGACCCGTTTCCTGCCGGTTATGGACGTTTGTGCCGGGGGGCTACTTATCGGTCAGGCAATCGGCCGCTGGGGAAATTTTGTCAACCAAGAGGCTTTCGGCGTCAACACCTCCCTGCCCTTCGGTATGTACAGTGTTAAAACCCAGGCATATCTGGAAACCGTTGAGTGGGATTTGTTTAAGCAAGGCATTGACGTGGACCCTACTGCGCCGGTTCATCCCTGCTTTTTGCATGAATCGATCTGGTGCGTGATCGGCTTTCTGCTGATCCTTCTGTATAAAAAGCATCGCAAATTTGACGGAGAAATTTTTCTGTTTTACACTGCTTGGTACGGCGCCGGACGTGCCGTGATCGAGGGGCTTCGCACCGATAGTTTAATGCTCGGAACGGTGCGGGTTTCTCAAGCATTGAGCATTGTGGCCGCTGCGACGGCGCTTGCGTTAATCCTCTTTTTCCGAATCAAAAAAGCGCGCAGCAACGACCCCGATTACTTAAAGCTGTACGTGTTGACCGAAGAATCCCGCGCTCAATTTTTGAAGGATGACGAAAAAGCGTTGGATTTGGTCGAAACGCATTTAAACGATGCGCAAACAGCGCTGAATAGCGCCCGGGAAAAGCTGGGAGCTATGTCTGCAGAAACAGATATTAAAGAATCTGCTGCATCCGAAGCCCTTGCGCTTGCCGATAAGCTGACCGACCTTGCCTTGACCCACCTTTCCCTGGCTGACAGCATGTTGGAGCAATTGGCGGCCCCTGCCGACGCCGCAGAACAACACGACGATGGCATCTCGGATACGGCAGAAATTTCAGGTGTGCCGGAAAACGACAATGCTGCGGCCGATGCACCGGAAACACCGGAGGCTCATAGCACCCCAGATGATGCGCCGGAAACATCGGAGGACGACAGCCTTGAAAGCAGGCTGGAACAAATCGACTCGGCTGAGGAGTTTTTGCAAGATTGTGCGCAGCGGCTGAGTGCAGAGCGTCAAAAACGCACCCCGGCCTGCCCTGAGCAGGATGAGCTTTCCGACCTTTCTCAAGACTATTCGGAATCTCAAGATGAACCAGAAGCCGCCGCGGACAGTGCAGAAGTCACCGCGGACAGTGCAGAGGTCACTGCGGACAGTGCCGAGGCCGCCGCGGACAGTGCAGAAGCTGCCGCGGACAGCGCAGAGGCCGCAGCGGATAGTGCAGAAGCTGCCGCAGACAGTGCAGAAGCCGCCGAGGACAGTGCCGAGGCTGACACGAATTCCAAATCCCCCAAGCAGGAGGACTAAATCATGCAAATTATTGACGGAAAAGCTATAGCACAAGAAGTTCGTCGACAAGTTGCCCTGCGTGTTCAGGCACTTCACGAAAAGAACATCACAGTAGGTCTGGCGGTTGTTTTGGTCGGAGACGATCCGGCCTCCCGCGTTTACGTAAACAACAAAAAGCGTGCCTGTGAGGCGCTTGGGATCGATTCCTACGAATATCTGCTGCCGCAGCAAACCACTCAGCAAGAGTTGCTGCAATTGATTGACACGTTGAATCGGGACACGCGGATAGACGGTATTTTAGTTCAGCTGCCGCTGCCGCGTCATCTGGATTCAAATGAGGTTCTGCGTGCCATTTTGCCGCAAAAAGACGTGGATGCTTTTCATCCTTACAACGTCGGAAAAATTTTGCTGGGGGATTACACCTTTGCGCCCTGTACGCCGGCCGGCATTATAGAAATGCTGGATCAATGCGGCGTGGATTTGTGCGGCAAAAACTGTGTTGTCATCGGCCGCAGCAATATCGTCGGTAAACCGATGGCCATGCTGCTTTTACACCGCAACGCCACTGTGACCATTTGTCACTCCAAAACCCGCGATCTTGCCGAGATTTCCCGACGCGCCGACGTTCTGGTAGCAGCCGTCGGTCGGCCGAAATTTGTCACGGCCGATATGGTAAAGCCGGGCGCGGTCGTCATTGACGTCGGCATTAACCGCCAGCCTGACGGCAAGCTTTGCGGCGATGTGGATTTTGAGGCAGTTGCCGAGCATGCCGGAATGATTACCCCGGTGCCGGGCGGTGTCGGCCCCATGACCATTGCCATGCTCATGAAAAACACCGTTCTATCCGCAGAACAAAAGCTGTAACCTGTCTGTATCAGAGTAGAGATCAAAGCGTGGAATTTTCCGCAGTGCCGCCCGAACGGGGAGTTGTCGGACGGACGAAAAGGCTTGTGCCTGCGGTTTTGGTCTCGCATCCCGCTGCTGCATAACTAATGAAACGACCATTCCTTATGTAGCGCACTTTCGCAACTAAAAAAGGAGGGGTCGTTTTGTTTTCTTTGTTTACATTTTTTCGCCGTGTGATAGCTCCGCTGAAAACCCCACAGGGTCTTACGCTTTCAGCCATGCTGATTGCCATGAACTGTGCACTTCGGCTTTTGGTGATTCCGGTCAGTTCCACCATCAATGTCAGTTTGTTTTTTCTGACCGCCGCCGTCGGCGCCCAGCTGCTCGGTCCGATTGCCGCCGCGCTGATTGCCGCAGCCGGTGACCTTATCAGCTATTTTGTCCGTCCGACCGGACCTTTTTTTCCCGGATTTACACTCAATGCACTAATCACCGGTTTGATTTTCGGGCTGTTTTTGTTTCAAAAAAAGCCGACGTTTTTTCGCCTTGCCGCCGCAGAGCTGACCCAAACAGCGGTAATCAGCTTCGGGCTGTCACCCATATGGCTGCACCTGTTATATACCACGCCATATCCCGTTTTGTATGCCGAACGCCTTGTCAAGGCAGCAATTCTCTGTCCGATCGAATTGTTGCTGCTTATTGCCGTTTGCAATGCCGTATATCGCGTTCAGCGTTATCATGCCGACAGAGTCGCTCCGTAAACGGCGCCCTGCCGCTTGCAAAACACAAAAATTTTGCTATAATAAAATTAAGATGAACACTCTTTTTTAAAGCTGCCGCCAGGGAGGGAATGATATGCGAGTTTCGCTTGGGAAAACAGGTATTACCGTCCCACAAAACGGGTTTGGTGCATTGCCGATTCAACGTGTTGATGACAAAAAAGCCGTTTCTTTGCTTCGCCGTGCTTTTGAGGGCGGCATCCGTTTTTTTGATACAGCCCGCTTTTACACAGACAGCGAGCATAAGCTTGGGCTTGCCTTTGAAAATCTGCGCCCGCAAATTTATATTGCCAGCAAAACCATGGCCGAAACCCCGGAAGATTTTTGGCGCGACCTGCGCACCTCTCTCTCGGAACTGAAAACCGATTATCTGGATTTGTATCAATTTCACAATCCGTCCTTCTGTCCAAAGCCCGGTGACGGCAGCGGCCTCTACGAAGCCATGTTGGAAGCTAAATCGAAAGGCTTTATCCGGCATATCGGTATTACCAATCATCGGCTTTCCGTTGCAAATGAGGCCGTCGATTCCGGTCTGTACGAAACCCTGCAATTTCCGTTTTGTTATCTTTGCAGCGATGCCGATCTTGCCCTGGTCCGAAAATGCCGGGAAAAGGAGGTCGGCTTTATTGCCATGAAAGCGCTCTCCGGCGGCCTTATCAGCAACGCGACTGCCGCCGCGGCGTTTCTGTTTCAATATCCGAACGTTCTTCCTATTTGGGGAATTCAACGCTCCGAGGAGCTTGAAGAATTTTTGTCTTTTTTTAAGTGCCCTCCGGTCATGACTCCGGAAATTTCCGCTGTAATTGAAAAGGACCGTCAAGAGCTGTCCGGTGCATTTTGCCGCGGCTGTGGATACTGTATGCCCTGTCCCGTCGGAAACGAGTTTGTCAAGATGATTTTTGTAAGTTTTCTAAATTCAAATATTTATCCGCTGAAAAATCTCCCAACATCTCGTGTCTGCATATCTCTTGAAACACCGTATTCAAAGGCTTCTTCGCACTTTCCGATTGCTTCACATTGACAATAAAAGTTGTTTTGCCTATTCGTGTTGTATAAGATAAAGTATTCTCTTTCATATAATCATTTTCTCCTTTTCA